>CAJQNR010000151.1 GCA_905479715.1 uncultured Sphingorhabdus sp. | reverse complement strand
GTCCCGTCTTCTTTGGCGAAGCTCTTCACTTCCTTGCCCTCGGCCACCAGCGTGCCGACGCCGGTCTTGGTGTAGAAGCCGGGAATACCCGCGCCGCCCGCCCGCATGCGCTCGGCCAGCGTGCCCTGGGGCGAGAATTCCACCTCCAGCTCGCCGGAGAGGAACTGCCGTTCGAATTCCTTGTTCTCGCCGACATAGGACGAGATCATTTTCTTGACCTGGCGCGACCGGAGCAGCTTGCCCAGACCTTCATTGTCGATACCCGCATTGTTCGAAGCAATGGTCAGTCCCTTGACCCCGTCCTTCTGGATCGCATCGATCAACCGTTCCGGGATTCCGCAGAGGCCAAAACCACCCACACAAAGATGCATGTCATCGAACAAAAGGCCGTCGAGAGCGGCGGCGGCATCGGCATAGATTTTTTTCATTTTCGCGCTTTCCTGACTGATTGTCCGGCGTCTAGCGCAGGTCGCGCCCGAGCGTCCACAATAGAATATGTTTGGAGCAGTGAATCGGTTATGCGCAGTGCCATGCTCCGCTTCCTTGCCTGTATATCGCTCTTCTTTTTCCTCGTGCCGGTCACCTATGTGCGCGGCCCCGTGCCTCCGCCAAATGAAAGCCAGTATATCACGCTCGAACCGGTCAGGATTGATGCGAAGAACCCGGTCCGCACCCGGGTCGGCCGTCTCGAATTTCTCGGTGGCTGGAAAATCACCAGCGCCAACGCCGCATTCGGGGGCATATCATCCATGGTCACTTTGCCCGACAACCGTTTTCTGATGCTCAGCGACAACGGAAGCCTGTTCGGATTTACATTGGATGAAGACAAGCATCTGGCGGTTCGTCCGTTCATTGCCCCCTTGCCCGACGGTCCGGCCAAACCGAATGAATTTGCCCGACAGAATTGGGATTCCGAGTCATTCCTGCACGACCCCGAAACCGGCCAGTTTTGGGTCGGTTACGAGCATCAGCACAGTATCTGGCGCTACGGCCCGTCGCTCGCGCGCAAAGAAGCTGCGCATTTTCCTGAAGCCGCAAAAAACTGGCCGGAAAATGGAGGTGCGGAGGCGATGCTCCATCTGCCCGATGGGCGTTTTCTGATTTTTTCGGAGGCAGCAGAATATTCAAAAGGTGGCTATCAGGCGCTTATATTTGCCACCGACCCGGCCGAACCGACCAGCAAGGCTGTCCGTTTTGGCTATCAGCCACCGAAGGGCTATCATTTGACGGATGCGGCGCTGCTTGATGACAAGTCGGCGGTGCTGCTGCACCGGCGCTTCACGCCTTTTGGCGGACTTTCAGCAATAGTGTCGATCGCACAACTGCAGGATTTCCAGCCGGGAAAGGTCGCGACATCGGTACCGATCGCCACCCTGAAGTCGCCGCTGAAGGTCGATAATATGGAAGCATTGGCGGTCACCCACGATGGGGATCAGACAATCGTCTGGATTGCGTCGGACGACAATTTCATCGCGCTGCAGGAATCCCTGCTGTTCAAATTCCGGCTGCTGAAGGGCAAAGTCTCTCGGAAAAAACCGGATCCTGAACGACAAAACGAAAAAGCCGGAGCAAGCCCCGGCTTTTCAACGTTCGAATCAGATTGACCGCTTAGGCGGTAGCAACCTGCTTTTTCGCGATTTCTTTTTTGAGGCGCTTCACACGCTGGCTCAACTTGTCGTCGGATGTTTTCAAAAGCCAGTTGTCAAGACCGCCAACATGTTCCACCGAGCGCAGACCATGCGTGGAAACGCGCAGTTTCACGCCCTTGCCGAGCGTATCAGACAAAAGAGTGACATTTTGCAAGTTAGGCAAAAATGTTTTCTTGGTCCGGTTTTTGGCGTGCGACACATTATTGCCTACCAGCCGAGTCTTACCTGTCAGTTCGCAAATCCGCGACATCGTAAAAGTCCAATTTCTTGTTATTGAGTGATTCCCAGCGGGAAAGTGGGACCGGATAACCACAAACCGGCAGGGCGTCAAGCACTACGGCGCTTTTCCTTGCCCGACGCCCTGTCTGGCATTTTATCGTCAATCCCGCTAGGCGCAGCCGATGGCTCCGGCAAATTATACATCCTATATGGACGCAGCGCTGGCTCTGGCGAACGCGGCCTTGGCGATTGGCGAAGTTCCGGTCGGTGCGGTTGTCATCCGGGACGGCAATATTATCGGACGCGGCCACAATCGCACCCGAATCGATCAAGATCCCACCGCTCATGCCGAAATCGTTGCGATTCGCGAGGCGACGCGCTTTCTCGGCAATGACCGGCTCGACGATTGCGATCTCTGGGTCACGCTGGAACCCTGCACGATGTGCGCCGGTGCGATTGCCCACGCCCGCATCCGCCGACTCTATTATGGTGCCGGTGATGCCAAGGGGGGCGCTGTCGACAGCGGTGTGCGATTCTTTGAATCCCCGACCTGCCATCATCGACCGGAGATTTATGCCGGCATGGCTGAAGAACGATCGGCGAAACTGCTGATGGATTTTTTCCGGGGGCGCCGCGACTAGCGCCTAATGCACAAACCGAGCGACAACATCGCGGTAGCTGCGACTGACCTTCACCTGCGCGCCGGATCCCAGCACCAGGAAACATTCGCCATTGGTATGCGGCTTTACTTCCCGCACCTGGCTCAGATTGACGATCGTCGAGCGGTGCACCCGCTGAAAATGGCGGGGATCGAGCCGCTTTTCCAGATCTTTCATCGTTTCCCGCAGGATCAGACTATTGTCGGCCGTATAAATGCACATATAATCGCCGGCGGCATCAATCCGTTCGATCGTATCGACATCGACCCGGAAAATCTGGCCGCGGTCTTTTACATTGATCAGTTTTTCGTACCGATTCGCGGAAGACGGTTCATCAGAATCCTCGATATTGGCCATCGCGTCGGGCGCAACCTCGCTGAGGACATTTTTGAGCTTTTCGAGCTCCGCACCGCCGCGTTTTTCCAGAACGCGCTTGCGCACCCGGTCAATCGCGTCGGCCAGCCGGTCTTCCTCGACCGGCTTGACCAGATAGTCGATCGCCTCGGCCTCGAAGGCACGAACCGCATGTTCGGAATAAGCGGTCACAAAGATGAACAACGGGGGTTCAATCTCCATGATCCCCTGGACCACCGAAAATCCGTCAAATCCCGGCATCTGGATATCGAGAAATACCAGATCGGGTTTCAGTGTCTTGATCTTGCGAATCGCTTCGCGGCCATTGCGACAGGTGTCGACAATCTCGATATCGTCAAATTTTTCCAGCCGGATCTGAAGGCCCTGAATTGCAAGCTTTTCGTCGTCGACTAATATCGTTTTGATCGTCATGTTTTTAAATCCTTATGCTGAAACGATGCCATCGCCGGTATATTCGCCGGCTCCCGCTGATGGTCATCACTGGATGCATGCTCCCCAAAAATTGTCTCGTTTCTCACTTGTTCGTCTGTTGCCGAATCATCCGCTGCTTCCCGCTCGATCTGTGCTCTGGTTTCAAATGGCAAGGCGATGAATACCGAAAAGCCTTCGCCAGGCGACGAACGCGTTTCGAATATCGCCGCTTCTCCATAAGCTTGGTTTAATCGCTCCTGAATATTCCCGAGTCCCACACCGGTCGAATCAGATTTACCGGCCGTCGCGCCGATTTTTCCGGGCCCGGTATCCGACACGGTTATTCTCAGCTTGTCTCCGTCGAGATGGGCAGAAACCGAAATATCGGCGCCTTCTTCCTGCGGCGTAACCGCATATTTGATCGCATTTTCGACCAGCGGCTGGAGCAATAATGACGGCAAAAGCGCGTCGCGCACGGCGGGATCGATATCGAAATGCGACCGCAGCCGCTCCTCGAACCGCATTTTTTCGATATCGAGATAAAGGTGCAGGGTTTCCACTTCCTGGGCCAGGGTCACCCGGCTGTGGACTTCGTTGACCAATGTATGGCGCAGGAACGAAGACAGGCGGGACAGCATGGCATTGGCCGGCTCGGTCTGGCGGAGCAGCACGAGCGTGGAAATGCTGTTCAGCGTGTTGAACAGGAAATGGGGGTTGAGCTGGTAGCGCAGCATCGCAAGTTGTGCGCGGGTGGCCTGCGCCTCGAGCTGCAGCAGCTGATCATTTTGCTCTTCCACGCGCAGAAAGAAATTGATCGCATAATAAAGGGCCGACCAGGCACCCAGCAGCATGATCCCGAGGAACAGAGATCCCAGGAATAATGTGACAAAGGCAGTTTCCGACGTCGGGTTCTGGATCAGGAAAACCCAGGCGTCGATGAAGGCATATAGCGCCGAGGCAACCGTCAGGATCGCCGCCGTGCTGCTCCATGTCACAATCGGGCGCCGGTGAATCAGATTCTTGTACACCACCGACAATAGGAGGGAGATGGAATAGCCGGTGATGGTTGAAATAATGACCGGCACCAGGAAACCCAGCGGCAGTCCGTTGGAAATGCCTCCAATTGCCCGCAATATGAGCGCACCAGCCCAGCCCGCAGATTGCAGGTTCCAGAATGCCCGGTTCTTGTTGCCAAAAAACGGCTGAGGGCGAATTTCCATGACGGCCATTACGCTATCTATAGCGGGGCATTGCCGGTTGGGGAAGAATCGCCTATCATTTGCGGAAATAAGGCATCAGACGGCCCTTTTTTGCAGGAAATTGGAAAGTCATAGGCATTGCCGCACACGAAAAACGGGTTAGAACCCTTAAAAAGACAAAGGAGAGCATGATGGGCGGTCCCAACGAAGTCCGGGCGAAATTTCCTTCGATGGAAGAAGGCACCCAGGAAGACTGGCAGATTATTGGTGGCCATTTCGGCTCCTTTGCCAGCAAGGTAGCCGACCGCGTGCTTGATCATTTGAAACTGCTTGATGGCGACTTTGGCGGCTTTCCGATCGACCGCATGCAGCATAGCCTGCAAACCGCAACCCGGGCGCACCGCGATGGCCGGGATGAGGAATATGTCGTGATGGCGTTGCTTCATGACGTCGGCGATACGCTCGGCACCTATAATCATCCCGATATCGCAGCGGCAATCCTGAAGCCTTTTGTCAGCGAGAAGAACCACTGGATCGCGGAAAAGCACGGAATTTTTCAAGGCTATTATTTTTTCCATTATCTGGGCCAGGACCGCGACATGCGCGAGCAATATCGCGGCCATGAACATTTTGAAGATTGCGCCGAATTTTGCGCAAAATATGACCAGACCGCGTTTGATGCCAATTATGACACGGCGCCACTGGAATTTTTCGAGCCTATGGTCCGCCGGATCATGGCGCGGCCGATAAACAGTATTTACGCGACCGAATAAGCCGGGACTCAGCGAATCGTCAGGCTGCTGAGGATTCGCCAATTTCCTTCAGATGGCGAACGACCATGTCTTCCCGACAGACGCCGTCTGAATCCGGTTTCAATTCCGACTCGTCAATCCAGCACAGATCCTCCATTTCGAGGATCCGGTCATCGTGCGCCCGCATGCTGATCCGGCCGATTGGTTGGCGATCACGCGAATCGCACAGGATCGGATTGGACGGAACGCCGGTTTGCCAGCGTTCTCCCCATTGCCGCAATGCGATCATTGTCGGCAACAGATCCTGCCCCTTGTCGGTCAGCCGATATTCCACTTTCCGCTTGTCATGATCACAGGGACGACGGGTCATGATGCCCGCCTCGACCATACGGGTCAGCCGGTTGGCCAGGATATTCCGGGCGATACCGATTTCGGATAGAAAATCTTCAAAATGCCCGACGCCGTTCAGCGCGGCGCGCAATATCATGAAGCACCAGCGCTCACCAATCACTTCCAGCGCCATCGGCAGACTGCATTCTCCACCCGTCAGACTCGATAGATCTTCTCTGATTTTATCCATGACTCCATTCCTAAACCAGTTTCGCGACGAGTGCGAAAAAAATATAAGTTTTTAGTTGCAACTTAAAACTCATTAATATAGGTAGTGATTCGCAACTGATATTGCAACGACAAATTTCTCCCTCGCCCATCGCAAGATGGTCCGAACAATGATCGTCAAGAAAGGAAATATCATGCTAATCTCCCAAAACCCGCTTCGCGCTGCCATAATCTTCTGTGTGGCCGCAATGGTATCCCTCACCCTGTTTACCGCAACGACTGCCGAAGCCCGCGGAACCGCCGTCGCCTACACTGCAGAATTGCAGGCCCCCGTCGATGCCGCGCAGGAAATTATAAAAGGTACGGTTATCCGCTGTTCCGGCACCCAATGTGTCGGCGGACAAAGCAGCTCTTCACCCCGAACGATCTGTGCCAAGGTCGCCGATGAATTCGGTCCGGTTGCCAATTTTGCCTATAAGGGCGAGGCTTTCGACGCCGAAGCGCTGGCAAAGTGCAATAACTGATTTGAATATCCCCTTCTGACCGGTTCTCGCTCCTGAAGACAGCCAGTTTACTGGTACCCGCCGGTCAGGCATAGCGCCGAAGCCATCGCTCCGTTCCCTTCCCCGGACAGAAGAGCAGGCTTCGGCGCTCTTTTTTGTTGCCCCAGCCCCGAAAGCGCACCATCTTGAGAATATGCTCAGACAATATGAACTGGTGGAACGGGTACGATCCTATGATCCCGATGCAGACGAAGATCTGATCAACCGCGCCTATGTGTTTTCGGTACAGCGGCACGGCAGTCAGAAACGCGCCAGCGGCGACCCCTATTTCAGTCATCCGATCGAAGTCGCCGGTCTGATGACCGACCTCAAGCTGGACCAGCAGACGATTGTCACCGCCCTGCTCCACGATACTGTCGAAGACACGCTCACCACCACGGAAGAAATTGCCAAATTGTTCGGCGAGGAAATCGCGCGACTGGTCGACGGCGTTACCAAGCTTTCAAAAATCGAAGCCCAGACCGATAATGAAAGAGCAGCCGAGAATCTCCGCAAATTCCTGCTCGCCATGTCGGATGATATCCGCGTCCTGCTGGTCAAGCTTGCCGACCGCTTGCACAATATGCGGACGCTGCATTTCATCAAGAGTCCGGAAAAACGGCTGCGGATAGCGCATGAAACCATGGATATTTATGCGCCCCTGGCCGAGCGGATCGGCATGTATGAATATATGCGCGAGATGCAATTGCTCGCCTTTAGCCACATGGAACCCGAGGCTTACGAAACCATCACCAAGCGGTTGCAGGCGATCAAGGAAGGGGATGAGGGGCAGGTCGAAAAAATCTCGGATTCGATTCAAAAGGCGCTGGAAAATGGCGGGCTGGTAGCGGAAGTCAGTGGCCGGGAGAAACACCCCTATTCGATCTGGCGCAAGATGCAGGAGCGGCACGTCAGCTTTGAACAGCTGACCGATATCATGGCCTTCCGGGTGGTGACCGACAATAGCGCCGAATGCTATCGGGCGCTGGGCATCCTGCATGAAAAATGGAAAATGGTCCCCGGCCGGTTCAAGGATTATATCTCGACACCCAAGCGCAACGGTTACCAGTCGATCCATACGACGCTGATGCATGGCAATAATATGCGGGTGGAAATCCAGATTCGGTCCCGGCGTATGCACGAGGACAATGAATATGGCCTCGCCGCGCACTGGGCCTACAAGCAAGGCAATCGGCCCGACGGCCAGGCGGGCTGGATACGCGACCTGATCGAAATTCTGGACCAGGCGGAAGATGCCGAGGAATTGCTCGAACACGCCCGACTGGCAATGTATCAGGACCGGATTTTTGCCTTCACCCCAAAAGGCACGCTGCTGCAACTACCGAGAGGCGCGACGACCGTCGACTTCGCCTATGCCGTGCATACCGATCTCGGCAATCAGGCGGTCGGCGCCAAGGTCAACGGTCGGCACGTGCCCTTGCGTACCCAATTGCAGAATGGCGATGTCGTCGAAATCCTGAAGTCCAAGGGACAGGAACCGCAGCCGGGCTGGTTGTCCTTTGTCATCACCGGAAAGGCGCGCTCGGCGATCCGTCGCAACGTCCGGTTCAAGAAACGGGACGAAATGATTGCCATTGGCACCGAGCTTTACGAGGAAATTATCGAACGGCTGCCCGGCAAAATCGGAACCCGTGCGGTGAAGGCCGCGCTGAAACGTCTGGAAATGGAGGACACGGACGACCTGATGATCGCTATTGGCACGCGCAAGCTCAGTGATCGCGAAGTGATGGAAGCCATCGTGCCCGGTAGCGTCAATGATAATGGTGATGAACGTCAGTGGCCCGAACAGGATCGGGCGATTTCGATCAAGGGCCTGACGCCGGGTGTCGCCTTCAACCTCGCCGAATGCTGTCACCCTGTGCCCGGAGACCGGATTGTCGGACTGCGCCGCAGCGGCCAGAATGTCGAAGTGCATACGATTGACTGTCAAAGCCTCGCTGACGGGGTCGATGCAGACTGGGTCGATCTCAGCTGGGGCAATGAAAGCGACGGCGCGGCGGCGCGGCTATGCGTCGTGGTCCACAACAAGCCGGGGACTCTTGCCGAAATGGCGGGGATATTCGCGTTTCACAACGCCAATATCCTGAACCTGCGCCTGTCGCACCGCGACGGCCCGTTTCATACATTTGACGTCGATCTGGAAGTGCACAATGTCCACCATCTGATGCGGATATTGTCGGCACTGCGCGCATCGGAAGCGGTCGCGCAAGCCGAACGCTCCTGATCTGGCAATCTTGGGTAATCTTGCGGTACGGGGCCTTATTGTGCTGGCGGTGGTCCGCCGGGAACGCCCTGCGCCTGCATCTGCTGCCGCAACTCTTCCATTTGCTCGGCAGAGATAAAGTCGAGCAGAGTCACGTCGAAGATAAGCAGGCTGTTCGCCGGAAGTGTGTCGCTTGGTGACGATTCGCCATAAGCAAGCTCCGACGGGATCCATATCCGATATTCTCCGCCCTTTTGCATCAATTGCAACGCTTCGGAGAAACCGGGCACAACGCCACCAACCGGCATTGGCGCCTGTTCATTGGCATCGAACACCGTGCCGTCGCGCAATTTGCCTTCATATTTGACAAGCGCGGTGTCGGTGGCCGTCGGTGACGGTCCTTCGCCGGGCTTGATCACTTTATATTGCAGGCCGGATGCGGTGGTTATGACTCCGTCCTCGTCGCCATTGGCGGCAAGGAACTGTTCGTTGGTCGCACCATCTATAACGGCACTTTTCGTGCCGGAATAGGCCAGCCCGAAGGCTATCGCGACAATCAGCACTACACCCAACCAGAGCTTGGTCAGGGAGCCTTTTTTAATGGGATGAATCGGAACCGTCGTGACAGACATGAGCAGGCTACCTTGTAGTTGTGGAGCCGAAGCGCTTAAATCAGACCGTCGCGTTCCATCCGCTTGCGGTCCATCTTGCGGGCGCGGCGCACGGCAGCAGCCTTTTCGCGGGCACGCTTTTCGGATGGCTTTTCATAATGCCGGCGAAGCTTCATTTCGCGATAAACGCCTTCACGCTGCAATTTTTTCTTGAGCGCCCGAAGGGCCTGATCAACATTATTATCGCGAACCATGATTTGCATAAGACTGAGTAACTCCGTTCAAAACTGTATCAAAGCCGGAAAAATCAGGTCCGGCTGCATATTCAAAAAGCCATAAATAAGGGCTTGCAGCAGAATCATTCTGCTTCAATCCCGGGCCGCTTACCAATTTCTCTTTTATGAGGCAAGCATTTCCACGTTTTATTGCGCGAATGACCGGCAGTTTGCATTCACGTTTTATGGGTTGTGCTATAGGATAGGGATATAAGAGCAAATCAGTCGATTCGAGGAGAGAGAAATGGCCACCGCAATCAATATTCAGTCTAGCTGCAGCGAAGAAGAGTGGAAGGCGCGTCAGCGGCTTGCCGCCTGCTACCGGATTTTCGCCTATCTCGGCTGGGACGAAATGATCTTCAACCATATCACGCTCAAGGTGCCCGGCGAAGATGATGCCTTTCTGATCAACCCCTATGGTCTCCATTTCAGCGAAGTGACCGCCTCGACTCTGGTCAAGATCGACATTGACGGCAACACGCTCGACGGATCGACCTACCCGGTCAACAAGGCCGGCTTTACCCAGCACAGCCTGTTCCACCGCGAACTGCCCGACGTTCACGCGATCATCCACACGCATACCACGGCGACCATGGCGGTATCCTCGGTCGAAGGAGGCCTCCAGCCGATCAATTTTTACGCCGCCGCGATCGTCCCGCGCCTCGCCTATCACAAGTTTGAAGGCATCACCGTGCACGAAGACGAAGGCCCGCGCTTCCTCGCCAGCCTTGGCGACAAGCGGATGATGATGCTCGAGAATCACGGACCGGTGGTGATGGGCCGGACATTGGAAGAAGCGTTTCTCAACCACTGGGTGTTGCAGCGCGCCTGCGAAATCCAGATGCAGACCCTGTCGATGGGCAAGCCGGTGATGATCGGCGAAGAGGTGATCCGGAAGCATCTTGAAAATCTTTCGCAAGCCTCGATCGATCCGAAACAGCAGGGCGTGCCGGAATTCGACGCCATGGTGCGGCTGGTTGATCGCGAGGACAGAAGCTGGCGCGAGTAAAAGACGATATTCGTCAGGCTGAACTTGTTTCAGCATCTCTTATTGAATAAGCCAGCCGCAGGAGAGCCTGAAACCAGTTCGGGATGACAAGCAAGACTCTATGACCAAATTCACCGTCAATGATCGCCCGGTCTGGTACCGGATGGACCCGGACACGCCTTTGCTCTGGGCGCTGCGCGATGCGTCCAATCTTACCGGCACCAAATTTGGTTGTGGTACCGGTGATTGCGGCGCCTGCATGGTCGAGGTCGACGGCGAGGCGATCCGTTCCTGTCTGGTCACCATCGGCGAGATGGAGGGGCGTTTCGTCACCACGATCGAGGCGCTGTCGCGCGATCGCAGCCATCCGGTACAACAGGCCTGGGCGGCGGAGAATGTCCCGCAATGCGGTTTCTGTCAGTCCGGCATGATCATGGCGGCGGCGGTATTGCTGAAGAAAAATTCCAATCCGTCAAAAGCCGCGATTGACGAGGCGATCACCAATATCTGCCGCTGCGGCACCTATCCGCGCATCCGCGAGGCGATCCAGCGCGCCGGCCGGGTGGCGCGGGGGGAAGCGGTGCTCAGCGCCGCACCGCCCCCGGGCATCGATCCCGAAGACGCCGCCAAAGCAGTTCCTGCGCTTACCCCGAAGGAATAGCTTTTCTCCGGCCTGTGTCGGGGCCGATTGCAGCTAGAATCCGAATTTCACCGTCAGCCGGGCATTGAGCGGCTCGCCGGTCGAGATATTGTCATTATTATGCACCGAGGGATAATAAGTCTCGTCGAACAGATTCTCGATATTGATCTGGACCTGTACCTTCTCGCTGACATCATAATAAAGGGCGGCATCGACCCGCGTGAACGCCGGGATTCGGACCGTATTGTCATTGGTGGCAAACTGGCTTGATTGATGGGTCACTCCAATCCCGGCGGCAAATTGCGCGGTGAAATCATATTTCGTCCACAGCGAAATCATATGCTCCGGCACCTGGAACAGCCGCAGATCCTGACCACCCACAGTCGTCGCATTGCGTTGCTGCCCGTCGAGATAGCTATAGCCTGCGTTGATCTGCAGTTGATCGGTGAGCTTGCCGACCAGCTGAAATTCCACGCCTTCGGTCCGCGAACCCGACAGGGTGCTATTGCCCTGGTTGTCGAGCAGGATCGACTGGTCATCGCGGTCGAGACGGAAAAGCGCGGCGGTCAGGCTAAGCACCGATGTCAGGTCGTATTTCACGCCGATTTCGTAATTTTCGAATGTTTCCGGTGCGAGATTGGCAGTGCTCGGGGTGAGCGTCAGAAACTGGTCACCCGACCGCGGCAGGAAGCTTTTGGCATAGTTCACATAGATCGAGATATTCTCCTGCGGCTTGTAAATCGCACCGAAACGGGGTGAGAATTTCTCATCCGTCCGGCTCAGCAACAAACTATTCTGTATGTCATTCACATCGAGATCGAACCGGTCGAACCGGACGCCGCCGATAATATCGAAATGGTCCCCGATGTTGATCTGGTCCTGCACATAAAGCGACAGGAATTTGAGATCGGACACCCGGCTGCGGCTGAAGACTGGGAAGCTGAACGCCGGCACCACGATTGGATCGGTCAGTGGAACCACGATCTGGTCATCATTGCTGGCTGCAAATAATATGTCGCGCCGCGCATTGGCCGATTGCTGCTGGCCGATTTCATAACCGAGCAACAGACTGTGCCCCAAAACGCCGGTCTTGCCCGTCCACAAAAGATTGCCCTGGGTGATAAAATTCTCGCGATCGGTGGTGTCGACATAGCCGTCGAGCGTGATCGAATCGGCGACCGGCGTCAGCCGAATGTCGTTGCTCACCGCATCCACTGGATAAACGTTGCGATAGAGCTTGTCATAATCTCCATATTGGGTCG
>CAJQNR010000150.1 GCA_905479715.1 uncultured Sphingorhabdus sp. | reverse complement strand
CCTTCCTCTCCGCCACGCCGCCAGATGTGAAGCACACGCCGCGCGCTTCCCTTTCGTCCGACAGCATTCAGGAGCGCCGTGATCCAGTGGTTAGCCCAGTTGGTAGAGCATCGCGTTTACACCGAGAGGGTCAGAGGTTCGGACCTGTTCCCGCCGACCATCCTGTTCAAGGCATTGTGGCTTTCCGCTGCGAATTCGGTCTGTAAACCCGCCCGCCAGTCTTGCATCTTAAAGCCGTGTAAGCACGTCTCAGGCAGTCCGGACTTAATTTACTCGGATCAACTGGATGGGAACGGGGGCAAGTACAGGTGAGTTCATATTCCTATCATAGCGTTATGCCGCACCGTGTGACTGTCACGTGTCCCGAATGTGCAAGTGAAGCCGTTTTCGAATTCGCGGAGCGCGTCCGGATAAAATCCAACGATGATCTTCATTGGTTTGAAAAATCCAAGCACTTCGATTGCCTGAAGCAAGCAGATCCGAATGGGCAGTATTATCATTCAGCGATCTTTTACCATAAGCTTATGGGCAATGCTTTCCCGTTGATAAGCGATCTTCCGCGCGGATATCGAATCGACGATTGGGCGCATTCCGAACATCAGTTCCGCCCCTTAAGCGACTGGCGAGGCACCCTCGTCTGCGAGTCATGTGGCAAACGTAGCAAGCACACTCTGGACTGGCCAAAGGAAGCCTATTTTCAAATAGAGTATAGAAATCAGAATTTGTGGGCGTTTGATCGTGCAAGCAGCGCGGAGCTGATAGACTATATCTGCGCGTCGCACCGAAGGGCGGACGATTTTATCTATTGGCCGTTCCTGATGAAAATTCCTCACGTCTTTCTGACAAAGCAGGCGCGGGAGCCGGTCGTGAAGCGTTTGAGAAAAAGACTGGCGTGAAATGGACACCGCAGCGAAATTCGTGGACGGCAATGAGATCAGCCTGATCTGCTGGCGGGATTGGTATGACGGTCCGGTGTCCGGGCTCGCGCATTGGGACGGCAGTGATGTCTGGTTCCGCCTCAAGAGCGATGCTGGGGAAGAAAGCCGTACCTATGAGCTTTTTGCACTCACACCGGAACAGGTCGCGGAATGCTTGGCCTGGTTTGAAGAAAAGCGCGAATGGTTCGAAACCCGAGCGCCGCAAATCCGGGAGATCAGACGCGACATTGCCGACGCGGCAGAACAGGAACGCCTGATCGCAGCGCAAAGACTGTCCCTGCGGGAATGGAATGGTCCCGAGACCTGCTCGCACGCTATTGCCCGGTTTACCGATGATAATGTGGGGGCTGGCTGGTTCGATGCCGAGCGGTGGTGCCCGCTGCAAGACGAACCAAATCCGACCTAGGAAAAGCCATTGTTTTACGTCGTGATAAGCCGGATCGAGCTTATCGAGCATTCTATCAGGGGACTATTTTCATGAGATTTGTATTGGTTGCGGCATTGTACATGTTCGCGCTGAGCAGTTACGCGGAAACCGCTTGCGACTTACCGGAAGACATGTGCGTGGCGCAGGAAGCGTTTGAAGCGGCCGACGCGCAAATGGAACAAACGCTTGAAGCTATCGAGATCAAAATCGAGAGCAACGGCTTCGAGGATTTCATGGTCGAGCCCGCGGACATCAGTGAAAGCCTGGAGCTGGGGCAGGCGGCCTGGACGAGTTATCAGGATGCGCATTGCGCGGCTGTTTATCTCTTGATGAGTGGCGGCACCTCCCGCCATGAGGATGAGCTGAACTGCCTCACGGAGCTGACCGAGGCCCGGACTGCGCAATTGCAGTCGCTTTATGACGTGACGGCGGACACTGTGACGGACGATGATCTCACCTGGCTGCATGGCGCCTGGTATGAGAGCTGTTCTTCCAGCGGTTTCGTTTTCCATTTTTTCGTCAATAGCGACGGTGTCTTTGCAGATACGGCACCAGAAGGCAGCTTTCCTGCGGATCCGAGCCGAATGCCCCCAGCAGATATTCTGCTGGGTTACAACGGAGTCGTTGAAATTACGCCATTTGGTTGGGATACCGGTTTTTTGCGGATCAAGTCAGGTGGTCAGGGCAACCTGATCGGCGAATCGTATGAAACAGTTGATGGGTCAACGATCCTGATCGACGAGTTCGAGCTTTTTCAGTGCCCAGATAATAAAAGTACGGATGAATGAACATATCGGAAGATGATGTTTTTGGTGTTCTGAAACAGATCGGGACAGGCGATATAACGCTTGTGCCTGATTACGATCCGCAAGAGCGCGTCAAGGGCGATGTTCTATACCGCGCCAGCAATGGCTGGACGATTGAAGTGTCCAACTGGAGCGGTGAGTTCGCAGGGATTGTGGAGATCGGCCTTCCGGATGGCAGCGTTCTGGATATCGACCACCTTGATCGGTGCATGCCGGTGGTCGCCGAGTATTTTCCCGACGAAGACGTCGCCTGGCGCGCCTACCGCATGAGAGTGGTTGAGACAGGTTTCATCTATCTTTCCGATGACAAGCTTGGCCGGTTTGCGGATGCCAAAGACGGGACGGTGGTGTCGAACCCGTCCAGCGAACCGCCATGGATCATTGTGGATCACAGCTTACGGGATGTGACGGTCGCTCGCTGGCCAGGCCGGCTTTGGCTGGCGCAGGTTCTGGACAGGCTGGAGCCGCAGGATCATCGCGGAAATTATACGCGATGCGTTTCGGTAAAGATCGTCCGGGAGATGCCGACGCATAATCTGTTCGGTTCGTATGGGGAGCAGGTGGAACAGGTGCTGCGTTTTGCAGGCGGCCTTGATCGCGGAGGTGCTGAAAGACTCGCGAGTCATCGTCACCCGGACGCAGCAGAACTCACCTCTCAAGGCTGGCATCGCTGGCAAGCATTGGTGACGGGAAAAGACAATAGGCCGGACCGGGACATGCGCGGGGTCGTGACAGCGGCGAATAATCCAAAGTCACCTGTCGGCCACGGACTCTCTCTTATTCATCGTGCTGTTTCGGAAGCGGCCGAGCGAATTGACGGTGATGCGGCGTTTGAGGAAGATGAGGACGAACGCTGGCTGATCGGGCCGTGGGCTGCTGCCGGCAGTGCCATGCTTGAAACAGTCTGGGGGCTCGGCGCGCCGGAACTGTTTGACGTGCCTGAGCGGGAAAAACTTCTGCGGGCATGGCAGAACAGGCCGGGGCATGACGAAGTTTGAATGTTGACCTCAAAGTATTTTATCGACGGCTCCATTCTTCCCAGTACGACTTGCAAAGATTGTCCAAAAATTCGATCGAATAGCAGGTGTGATTTGCATCCCAAACGTTTGCGCTTTGTGTCCGGACAAAGAGGTCGCCTCCGATAAAGTCAGACGGAAAGGCATGTTGAGCACATGTGACTTTCACAGTGCCATCATAATCTTTTGCTTCGAGGATTTGCAGATCAGTGGACATAATAAATTCCAGATCCGTCAGCGTTCTCGACTCCTTTGTCTCATGGTCTGGCCAGGTCACGAATTTGATCGGGCCGGAAATTTCGAGTTCGACATGAAATCCCTTTAATTCCGGAGAAATCCTTTGAGCCAGATACAGGATGCCAACTTCAAGAATGAGCTTGTCCTGCTTCAGTTCGTATTGTTTAATTCCGCCGTCGTGAAAGAGTGAGAAAAGACGCGCTATGTCGCTGCTACCTGTTATCATTTGAGGATGACCTTTGTTCGGTGAGGCTTCATCATCACGTTCAGAGATGAGAATCGATCCAGAATTCTTGAGAGTGCGAACCGTGAAGACGCGGTAGAAGCGGCCTTAAGCGTCACGGTGTTGCCCCAATAATTCTTGAGAGTAGACACCGTAACTTTCAGCTGCCCACATACCATTTCGGGTCATGACTTTCGGCATAAGCGGTCAATGCGCGCTGGTGGATCTTCAGATCTTTGTGCTTCTTCCCATCCGGAAAATGAATGCAGAAACAGCCTTCGCCCACATGATCGATTGTGTACCGAACGTTTTGGCATTCGACATAGCCACCCCGACCCTCATGCACGACTTTTATTTTATCAGACATTGTCCGCCTCGTTATTCCAATACCTGCCACTCGGTGATCGAAGTCGCCGGGCGGACCTCCCAGTTCTCACCGTCGCGGCTGCGGTAAGCCGCATAGGTCGTGCAGCATCCGCCTGCGCCCAATGCCTGGGTGCCAATTTCGATCTGGATAAATTCGCCGTCAAATTCGAGACGCTCTCTGATGCATTGTTGCGGCAAGGGATAGGGTGCGGGCTCGAACAGGAGCGTCCAGGTTTCCGGTGCGCCGGCGGAGGGCGCAGATTTGTACACCTTGCAGGATTTGATTCCGAAAAGAACGGGCTCGCCAGTTGCTAACGGAAGCTCGACGGTTGGTGTCGTGAACACCGGCTCAGCCGAAGGCGAGCTGTCAGTTTCCTGATTCGTTGGAGACGCGGGTTCAGAGCAGGCGGTCACGGCCGCCATTACGCCGATAAGGGTGATGAAGGGGATTGAGGGGCGCCATGACAGTATCTGTCGTTCACCCATCCGGTTATTGCGCTTCATCACCATTCAAAATTATCCAATCAACTTTGCTGAAAAAAAACCGAGTTATGCCTCATCGCTGATGATCTGCCAGCCCAATGCCAAGGCGATCCGTTCTGCCAGACCGGTGCAGATATCTGCTGATTTTTGATCCCCTTTGGCCTCACATAACAGCGGTACATGGCCCTCAACACATCCTTGATGAAGCACTCATGCGTGCAATCACTCTTCATCCTCCCAAATGAAGGCGCAGTCTTCGTCTTCCAGGAAAAGTTTCAGACGTGCTTTGTCGCCCGCAAATACATAAGTCTTGTCCGGCATGGGGACGGCATCATTCAAGACATCTCCAATAAAGCCTTTGATTGCCGAATTCATGACGGCTTTGGAGCTGTATGGCAGACCGGCTTCCAGATAAGTCGAGCGTTCCACATATTTTTTAAGGCTGGCAATAACGGCATCATCATGTGCGCCTACACGCTTAAAGCTAAAGCTGACATGATCGTTAAGAATGATCCTGAAGATGATCTCCACATGGTCTTGGTAAACATAGATATCTCGCGACATGCCATAATAGGATTTGAGATAGGCACAGTCTTCAAAGTGCGTGATCAGTTTGCTCGATTTTGACATGATCACCCGGCAAACACATGGCTGAAGGCAATGATGAGTTTTGTGGTCATCTGTATTGTGAGGCCTTCCGGGCGGCTGACTTTCCAGTGGCTCGCGCTGGCCGACAGCGTGTCGCGGAACGACATCACCCGATAGGCCATCTGCTTCTCGACATGCGTTTGTCCTTCATAGTGTTCAGAGAGGACGGTCAGTGCCTTCAGGAAGTGTTCGAGCCGCTCAGTCTCAACATCGTCGCTCATCCGGAATTTCGTGAGGAGGCCGTCATCGGCGTCATACTCGTGTTCGAACAATGCGAATGCGTCTTCCGTCTTCATGGTGTCTTGAATCGCTTTCCTGATTTCGTCGTGGAGTTAGCCCGGACAAGGTGACGAGATAAAGGCGCAGATCGCCATAATTTGTTACCTTTCAAGCGGGTATGTTTGCCCGCGGGAGGGATGCATGTTCAGGCATTTTGATATACGTCCGGAAGCCTCTTGGGGTGACTATGCCCGCAACGGCGTTCTGGCGGACCATATCTATAATCTGGCCCTGTCCAGGGTGAACGAGCAGGATTGGGCCTACATTAATCCGGCGAGCGGGATTGGAATATTTGAAGATGCCGCAGGAAATTACCTGTGCCTTGAGACAGCGGATGAGGGGGCAACGAATGTCATACAGTCCATGCATTGCGGACTGGAAGACGAGACGCCTTCGGAGATGAAACAATTTATTGATCAGTTCGTGACGGATTTCGATCTGATCGTCGCACTTAAAGAAGACACGTAACGCAACGCCGAATTCGATAGAGCAGCAAGGCGTCAGATACCGGCTTGGGTGATGGAAGAGGGGGGGAGTCATTGAGCTTCAAAGCATTTGTCACAGCCACATTATTTTTCTTGGGGACCGAGCGTGAAGGATAATATGGACAACGCGTCGCCCGAGCACGCTGTCGCTTATTTGAAGCGATGCGGGGTCGAAGTGGTGCAGACTGACTATGGATTTCGGGTTTTGCATCCGGAGTTCAGTGATCGCACTTTTGCCGATTGCGGCATGGACAATGACAGCTCCATTTCGCTGTCCGTGAATACGGATGAGTCGCCGCCAATCATTTGGTTTTTTCGCGTGGATTTCATGGAAATGGCGAACTTCATCGCGCAGGCCTATGAGCATTGTGGCGATGTAGCTCGCACACCAGCCGCAATAGTAAGTGCTATGCGCGCGCTTGAAAAAACTTATGACGATACAGCTCTGCGCGAAATGACGGCAGCGTTTCTCGGTGAATTAGAGGACGATCAAGGGTCGGCGTAAAGCCATTGCGCTAACCGACATTTTTGAAGGACGAACGGAATTTGAAGGACTCAAAAACACAACTTCACAATAGAGCGGTCAATA
>CAJQNR010000149.1 GCA_905479715.1 uncultured Sphingorhabdus sp. | reverse complement strand
CGTTGAACAGATAGAAGCTCAAAACCCCGGCATTCGTTTCATTCCGCTGTTCAACACGGTGAAGTATACCAAAAGTCAATATGCCAGCTCCATCGCGTCGATGATAGAAGGGGCGATTTTGGCGGTTGTGGTGGTATTTTTCTTCCTGCGTGATTGGCGCGCCACGGTGATTTCGGCCATTGCCATTCCGCTTTCGGCCATTCCCACCTTCTGGTTCATGGATCTGCTTGGCTTCAACCTCAATTCGTTGTCACTGCTTGCATTGGGTCTGGTGGCAGGCGTGCTGGTGGATGATGCGATCGTCGAGATCGAGAATATCGTGCGCCATATGCGCATGGGCAAAACAGCCTATCAGGCATCGATAGATGCCGCCGATGAGATTGGTCTTGCGGTCGTCGCCACATCCTTCTGCATCGTTGCCGTATTCCTGCCGGTCGGCCTGATGCCCGGAATATCCGGCCAGTTCTTCAAAAATTTCGGCATTACAGTGGTTGTTTCGGTGCTGATGAGCCTCGCGGTTGCGCGAATGATAACGCCGATGATAGCGGCCTATTTCCTCAAGGCGCATGGCCAGGCCGAACATGGCGGTGGAATCTGGATGGACCGATATATGCGCTTGCTGCAATGGGTATTGGATCGTTCGGAGGCCGATCGTATCCGGCAGACGCTTGTGCCCGCCAAAGCCTCGTGGTGGCAATATCTGATCGGCTTCGTCCTGTTCGCTCTGATCGTTGCGGCATTCGTGGTCGCCGCACAATTCGCGGGCCTCATGATCTACGGTCTGCTTACAAGCTTGATCCCGAGTGACTTTTTGCGGGCGATATTGAGTCTGGTTTTCGGTGTTGCTGTGGGCTTAACCGCTGCGGCCCTGCTGACGCTGGTATTCAGACATTCGGTGGGCGTGATGGGCCGCCAGTTTTCAGACTGGTATGCCTATCGGTCCGGTCGATTCTGGGCCCGGGGCCATGATCACCGTATCTGGATGATGGGAATCGGTCTCGTTTCCTTTGGTCTGACCGTCATATTATTCATGATCACCCCCGCAGAATTTCAGCCGAAAATCAATGAAGATAACAGCCGCGTCCAGATCGAAGTCGTGCCCGGCACAACGCTCGAACAGACCGAAAAAATCGCTGACCGGGTGTCAGAACTAATGTATGCACAGCCAGAAGTGGCACGCGCCCTGACACGGGTCCGGGAAACCAACGCCACGGTGTTCGTGAGTCTGAAGGAAGACCGCAAGAAAACATCGATCGAATTCGAGCGCGATCTGGCACCCGAGCTTCAGAAAATTCCCGATGCACGGATTTCCTTCCAGTCACAAAGCGGTGGCGGAGGAACCGGACGCGACATTTCCATCATGCTGACCGGTTCTGATCCGAATTTGCTGGATGCCACGGCCGCCGAGTTGGTCGAGCAGATGAAAGGCATCAATCTGGTGCGTGCACCCCGTGTGGCCTCGGATCTCAGCCGACCTGAAATCATCATAACGCCCTATATGGATCTGGCATCCCAGCTCGGCGTCACCACGGCATCGCTCAGCCAGACGATCCGGATTGCGACCTTGGGTGAAATCGATCAGAATGCCGCAAAATTTTCGCTGTCGGACCGGCAGATTCCGATCCGCGTCATGTTGCCACTCGAATCACGAACCGATCTGACGACGATCGAGAACCTGCCCATTCCGATTGCCAGTGGCGGCACAGTCCCGCTCAGCCGGGTGGCCTCGGTCAGTTTCGGATCCGGGCCGACATCGATCCAGCGCTATAACCAGAACCGCCGGACATTTGTCGGTGCAGATCTGGCACCGGATGTGGTCAAGGGCGATGCCATGGCAAAAATATTCGAATTGCCGGTCATGAAAAACCTGCCCACGGGCGTCTCCAATGAAGCTTTTGGCGAAGACGAATGGCAGCAGGAGATGCTGGTCAACTTCGTGATCGCCTTGATAGCCGGGATTTTGCTGGTCTTTGCCACACTGGTGTTGCTTTACAAGCGCCTGATGTCACCCTTGGTCAACATGGGATCGCTCGCTCTGGCTCCACTCGGCGGGATATTATTGATCTGGGCTACAGGATCGACGGTCTCCATGCCGGTACTGATTGGCGTGCTGATGCTGCTCGGTATTGTCAGTAAGAACTCGATTCTATTGATCGATTTTGCAATCGAGGAAATGCAAAAAGGCATACCGAAGTTCGAGGCGATCATGGACGCCGGACACAAACGGGCCCAGCCGATTGTCATGACCACCGTGGCGATGACCGCCGGTATGGTGCCAACCGCTCTGTCCCTGTCCGGTGATGGCGCATGGCGCGCGCCGATGGGCATCGTGGTGATTGGCGGCCTGACCGTTTCGACCTTGCTCACCCTGGTCATCGTACCGGCAGGATTCAGCCTGGCCGACGGATTCGAACGACGCGCTGGCCCATGGCTTCGCAACAGGCTGCTGACTTACAAGCCAGGCGATGATCGTCACGACGGTCCCAAAACCGAGGTCCAGCCCGCCGAGTGAAGCCAATTTCGTCACAATCTGGTAGCGGAGGTGCCCCAGGCTCTGCCACGAAAACCAAGAATGCCGGCCGGGATATGAAAATTATCGCCACCGGGATGCTGGTGTTCATGGCGATCATATATTTCGCGTCCAAAAGCTATGAAGCGGTGCACCCGGCTCTGGGATTTGTGCGGGCCTTTGCCGAGGCTGCGATGGTCGGCGGGCTTGCAGACTGGTTCGCCGTCACCGCCCTGTTCCGCCACCCGATGGGCATTCCGATTCCGCATACCGCGATCATTCCCCGCAACAAGGACCGGATTGGCGACACGCTGGCCAATTTTCTCAAGGACAATTTTCTGATTTCGCGTCTGGTGGCGCAACGGATGCGAAATGTTGATCTCGCCTCGGGTATCGGACGCTTTCTGAAATCGCCCAGCGGCGGCGAGGGTCGACTCAAGTTCGGGGCTTCCCGGCTGCTCGGCGACGCCATCGCCTCGCTCGACAAGGACCGGCTCGGGACCATGTTCAAGGGTGCGGTCAAGAAACAGGCCGTCGGCCTCGACATTGCCACACCCATGGGACAGATTCTGGAAGTGGTTATGGCCGAAAAACGTCATGGCCCGTTGATCGATTCCACCATTCGCTGGGCTTATCGCACGCTCGACACCAATGAACCGGTGATCCGCAATATCGTGACCGACCGCGCCAATGCGGTGATGCGCTGGACCGGTCTGGACGACCGGGTCGCCAATGAAGTGCTCGACGGTCTTTACAAGCTGCTCGCCGACATGGCAGCCGATCCGCATCATCCGGTTCGCGCCAAAACGGAAGAGAGCCTCGAGCAACTCGCCGCAGAATTGCAGCATGATCCGGATCTCCGCCAGAAGGTCAACGAATGGAAGCTCGAGATGATCGAGAATCCGGCCATCGCCTCCTGGCTGGATGGAATCTGGGAACAAGGCCGGGAAGCGTTGTTACGCGCCGCTCGTGATCCCGACGCCGCGCTCGCAGGTCAGTTTGGCGATGCCCTGATCCAGCTGGGCAACAGCCTGCAACAGGACAAGTTGCTCAATCGCCAGATCAACCGGTTCGGCCGGAGGGCCGTCATCGGGGTCGTGGCCAGCTATGGCGACAATATCGTCAAGCTGGTATCCGATACGATCCGCGACTGGGATACCCAGACAATAACCGACCGGGTCGAAAATGCCGTTGGCCGCGACCTGCAATTCATCCGTGTGAACGGAACGCTGGTAGGCGGTCTGGTCGGCCTCTCCCTCCATACGCTGGGATATTGGATCTAGCGCGAGAGCAGCAGCCGCGCCTGCCCCGCAATTTGGGCCAGCATCGCAATCGAAGGCCTTGCCGATTGCTGCGCCCGGTCCATGATCTTTCTGAATTGCGCAACCCGGTCAATATTGCGTTCGGCCCAGCTTTCGACAAATTGCGCCATATCCTTGCCCCGGGTCCGGCGCAGGAAATCAAGACGCATCTGCTGAAAATCGCGGGCCAGCCCTGCCACCAGCAAACGGTCCCACGGATCCGACGGATTGATCCGGGTTGCGGTCATCTGCGCCCAGTCGAGACCAAGCTGACTCCCGAGCGTGGTAAAGGCAAGCGCCACGTCCAGCGCATCGATTTCCCGGCTCTGGGCAAGATAGGCGATACCCACCGCACCGTCATTCTTGTAAATATGGGCAATCTTGGCCGCAATTTCCGGTGTTGCTCCCGCTTCAACCAGTGATTTGGTCTGTTTTGCGGCCTGCAGGCGTCCTTCAGCGGTTATCAGCTTCTCGACATTTTCATTGAGCATGGTCACGCCCGGCGCCAACATATTCACCGTATCGTCGATCCGGTCGTCGGAGACCCCGATCCGCATTAAATCCGCCATGTGTGAGCGCAGGACATAGGCAAGATGATCAAACAGGATAATTCTGATTTTTTCGCCAATCTCGGCTATTTCCAGAGCGTGCCACAGCCGGTCGGCGTGGAACAGGCGCTCCGCCATGACGAAGGCACGTGCCACTTCGCCGAGCGAGCAGCCCTCTTCCTCGGCCAATTCAAACGGATCAATCAGACCCAGCCGGTTTATCATCCGGTTGGCCAATTTGGTGGCAATGATTTCGCGCCGCAACTGATGGTTGAGAACGGCTGATTTATGCCCCTCCTGCATTGCAGGCGGGAATGCCTGCAGCAACTCGCGGTCCAGCCCCGGATCATCACCAAGATCGCTATTCTCGATAGCCTCCTGCAACACCAGCTTGGCGGTGGAGATCAGCACCGCCAGTTCGGGGCGATACAAGCCCTTGTTTTCCTGACCACGACGGATCAGATCCTCGTTGCTGGCCAGTCCTTCAACGACGCGGTTTAAATGTCCCTCCTCTTCAAATTGGTCGATCAGGCGGACATAGGAGGGCAGATGTTTTGACCCGCCCATTTCGGCGATCGAGAGACCGAGGGCCTGCAGCCGGTTGTCTTCCAGAACCAGCGCGCCGACATCATCGGTCATCGATTCAAGCAAGCTGTTGCGCGCGTCCGGCTTCAGCTTGCCACTGGCCAGTTCGGCATTGAGCGCGATCTTGATATTGACTTCATTGTCCGAACAATCGACGCCGGCGCTATTGTCGATGAAATCGGCATTGATCCGCCCGCCTTTGGCAGCAAAGGCGATACGCGCGGCTTGCGTGATACCCAGATTTGCGCCCTCGCCTATGACCTTGACCCGCAGTTGCTCGGCATCGAGACGAATCTTGTCATTCGCCGGGTCACCAACTTCGATGTGATTCTCGGACGCCGCCTTCACGTAGGTACCAATGCCGCCAAACCACAACAGGTCCGCATTGCAGGCCAATATCGCCGTCATCAATTTTGACGGCGTCGTCTCCGCATCATCGGACAGCCCGAGCAGGCTGGCGATCTGCTTCGATATCTTGATCGTCTTCGAACTGCGTGAAAAGACTCCACCGCCTTTGGATATCAGCTTCTTGTCATAATCATCCCAGCTGGAGCGCGGCAATTCGAACAGCCTTTTGCGCTCGGCCCAGCTTTTTGCCGGATCGGGATCCGGATCGATGAAAATATGGCGGTGGTCAAAGGCGGCCACAATCTTCACGCTCTTCGACAGCAGCATGCCATTGCCAAAGACGTCGCCCGACATGTCACCGACGCCGACGACGGTAATAGGCGCGGTCTGTACATCAACGCCGATTTCCGCGAAATGGCGCTGCACCGAGACCCATGCCCCCCGCGCCGTAATCCCCATCGCCTTGTGATCATAGCCGTTGCTGCCGCCGCTGGCGAAGGCATCCCCCAGCCAGAAACCGCGATCGATTGCGATCTGGTTGGCAATATCGGAAAAGCTCGCGGTACCCTTGTCGGCCGCGACAACAAAATAGGGATCATCGTCGTCGAGCCGCTGGATCTTCGCAGGGGGAACGACTTTGCCCTCGATGATATTGTCCGTCACCGAGAGAAGCGCGGTGATGAAGATTTTATAGGCCTCGATGCCTTCCGCGATGAACGCGTCACGATCATCACCAGAGGGTAGTTGCTTGGCGAAAAACCCGCCCTTTGCACCCGTCGGAACGATGACCGCATTCTTTACCCGCTGGGCTTTCATAAGCCCCAGTATCTCGGTCCGGAAATCATCTCTCCGGTCCGACCAGCGCAGGCCGCCGCGAGCCACCGGTCCGGCGCGCAAATGGATACCTTCGACGCGCGGGCTGTAGACGAATATTTCTCGCCAAGGCACGGGAGCCGGCAGTTCCGGGATCTTGGCACTCTCAATCTTGAAGGCCAGCGCTTCCCCGGCCCGATAGGCAAACGCATTGGTGCGCAATATGGATTCGATAACGGCGCGAAACAGTCGCAGGATACGGTCGTCGTCAATCGCGTGGACACTGACCAGTGCGCTATCCATGTCGCGCATCGCGCGGGTCGCCGCTTGCGACCGATCCCCCTCGAAAGCGGGATCATGCAGGGCATGGAACAGCAGGATCATCGCCGCGGTAACATCGGGCGCCTCAGCCAAAGCTTCGACAACCGTTATCAGGCCATAGCTTAAACCGGTCTGGCGCAAATAGCGGAACCAGGCCCGCATCCACACGGTGGAGCGAGCGTCGATACCCGCGGTCGTGATAAGCTGGTTAAAGGCATCATTTTCGGCTTCACCATCCAGCACGCTGGTTATCGCCGCTTCGATTTCATCAGCCCGGGCAATCAGGCTGTCACACCGTTCCTTGGACCGCAGTTCAAGAAGGAAATCGTGAATATAACCCAGCCGACCATCATCGAGCGGAGTCGGCACCGATTCGAGCACGGTAAAACCAAAATTCTCCAGCGTCGGCACCGCATCAGACAGCGGCAAGGCGCCGCCCAGATGATAGATTTTCAGCCGCAGCAAATGCTCGGCATCACTCGCAAGCCGATAGAGCCGGGTCGACCGCTGACCGCCCCGTTCGAGCCGGAACAATCGCAAGATGTCCTTTGCTGCCTCCAAAGCACCATAGGTCGATTGATAGGTGCCAGGAAAACAATTGGCGTAGCGTTGTGCGAGAATCGCGGCCCGGTTTTCCTGCCCGGCGTCTCTCAGATTTCGTTCCACTTCCGGTTTCCAGCCGCGGACCATATTTTCCAGTTCCTGATCGAGCTGGTCGGGGTCGGGAATTTTGCCATTCGCACCCATATCGAGTGTGTAGCGCAGCGAGGATACGCCGCCTTCTTCCAGGGTACTGGACCAGCTCAATATTTTCGCGCCGGTCGCGTCCGTCAGCATTTTCTCGACATTCTTGCGGCGTGCGGTCGAGAGCTGTTCGCGCGGGAGCCATACGAAGACAAACAGATGGCGGGCCAGTGGCGAAATCACGCTATGCAATTTCGGTCGCGGACGATCGATCAGTGACATCGAGATCAGTGCGAGTTTTTCAAGATCATCTTGCGCAAAGGTGATCAGGAGATCGTGGGGCAGTGCCGTCAGCGCATGGGTGAGGCTCTTGCCAGCATGACCCGCCTCCGAAAATTCGAACTTGTCGAACAGCCGGGTAAGCTGGGTGCGCAATACCGGAATATTTTCTGGCGCAGCAGCAAGCGCGGCGCTGGTCCACATGCCATATATGATCGACAGCGCGACAATCTTGCCCTTGTCCCTCACCGGAATGATGATCAAGTCCATCAGGACATGACGATGGACCGTCGAAAGCTGATTGGATTTGATGATGAGCGGAGCTTTTCCGCCATGTTCATACCATTCGAACGCACGGCGGCGGCTTTCTTCGGACAGGATTGGCTCCTGCCGCATCCGCGCCAGCCCGAGCTTCTGGGTGCGATCACCGCTATCATTGACAATTTCATGGCCAAGCAGCGTGAAATTTCGATCAAGGAACCAGCGCAGCAAGGTTGCCCCCTCGCCTTCCGAGAGCGCATCGGCATTTTCGCCCAGGACGATCTGCAACTTCAGCCAGTCCGAAACGGCAGCGGCAACATCCTTCAGGTTCGCGCGCAATGCGCTGATCAGCTTCCGGCGAATACGGGCATCGGTCCGTTCAAGTTCGATATAGATGACCGATTCGCGTTTCTCACCACTGGTTGCCTGTTCGGCAATCTCGACCAACTGGCCTTTGGCATCCCGCCGCACTGCGACAACCGGATGGATCAGCCGCTCTATCGTCAAGCCGAAACCGGCGATGGTGGCACAAACCGAATCCACCAGAAAGGGCATGTCGTCATTGACTATCGCGAGACGCAAATGCCTGTGATTCTGATGGCCGCTGATGCTTTCCAGCGACAGGCTTGCTTCGTTCCCCTGGCGCTCGTGCGCGCATCGCAGGGTGAACCGCGCCGCTTCTTCACAAGCCTTTTTGTCAAAACCGATATTCTCGCCCGGCAAGGCGCTTTCCCGAAAAGCGGCTACCAGAGCCTGTTCCAGACTGCCGCCATTTTTGCCCTTTGGCGTAGATTTTGGTTTGAGTTCGGCTGCCATTCTTTCCCCCAGGTGGATCACGATGGGTTATAATCCCGTCTGCATGACCATGCTATGCGCCCAATCCCCAAGCCGCTCAAGAGGCTTGCCAAGGCTTTTGGGCTACATATTGGGGAATATCGGGAATAGTGATATTTTAGTTACATTCGCTACTATTCGGCGCGTAATGGCAGGGAAATTTCTCCTAGGGAGGCGATCAAAGCTGGGTATGTTTTAGGACCTGACTGGTCAGCTTGTCATTGGCGAGAACGGGTCCGACAATATTGAGCTCGCCGCCCAGATCCTTGCGCGCAACCAGCACGACAAATTCGGAATCGCCGGTGTCGATGTCCTGCAATTGGCGCGATGGCGCGGAACGCAGTTTCGCCAACAGATCTTCACCAACGGTCCGGGCCCTGGACAACAGACCAGATGGACGGTTTGCCTTGCGTTCGGCATAGACAATCGCTTTCAGGCCACCGTCATGCTGACGGAGCAAATCGCCGAGCGCCCCTTTTTCGATCGCGTGGCGCTGCGCATATTTGAGCGCGGTCGCATATTCGGTCAGTCTTGTTTTGTCATAGTCGGCGCCAAATACCAGCTTCACGATCGGCGTCATCGGTGCACGTTCCTGTACCACCAGTCCGGCATCTTCGAGCAATATCTGATAATCCTCCGGATATTGCTCGGTCATCAGATAAAAATCATAGGCCTGACCGATCGCAGAATAGAGCGCCAGACGACTGCGCTCGACGCAAACAGCGGCATTGTCGGCACTATCGCGGGCGGCGCACAACCAGTCCGCCAGACTAGCCTCGTCATCCAGTGGCCTGGCAACGACGCTGAAGTCATCATCCGGCATGATCTCCAGATCCGCGGTCAGTTCATATTCTTCGAGATCGGCCGCATTCGGTCCGTCATCCCAGACCGGGCCCGCCGCGATTTTCGCCGGAGCGGACAGCATGGCTTCGGAAACCTCATCTTCGATTTCCTGCCTCATCGTATCGGCGGCGACTTCTTTCCAGTTGATCACGCCATAGATAAAATCGATGGTGTCATCGTCGGTCGAAAATGGCAGCAGGATGCCACGATACATGATCGTGATGCCGCGCTGATTTACGAATTCGGCTTCAAAACCGATCGGCGCCTGATTGGCGATAATCTGCAAATAATGGTCCGTAATCCGCGACAGCAGTGATCGTGCCGGCACATCGGCGACCGACGTGATCGAATCATCAATCTCGCATTCCTCGCGCAGCGCCCGGCCGAGGAACTGGATCGTCGGATTTTCAAAACCATCGGTAAAGTCGAGCAAAACACTATTGGGGCCGAAATCATCATCGGATTCGGGGGCCAGGTCTTCAACGCTGGGAAATTGTCGTTCGCCCAACAGACCGGCCCAGAAATTATAGGCACGCACATGCATGCGGCGTTCATCCTGACCAATGGCGGGCGGCGCTTCAACGGCACCGTCATCCTCGTCATAGACGTCATAATCAGGGGCCGAGGCCAGATCCTGATCGTTAAGTTCGCCGTGATTTCGTAGGTTTTCCATGCTTCCCCACCGCAATTCCATTGGTTCCACCGTGATATGCATCGCCCAGGGTAAATATATGGTAAATTTCCCGATAATGACCTTCGGGCATGATTGCTTATGATAACCACGCAAACACAAGTCATCGCCCGAATTATCGACCGTACGGACTTGTCACGACAAAGCTGTGCTGGTAATGGCGCGCGATCAATGAAAACGCATGGGACCG
>CAJQNR010000148.1 GCA_905479715.1 uncultured Sphingorhabdus sp. | reverse complement strand
CTCGAGAGGCGCGCCGCCCTTTATGAGAACGCCGCCCCGCGCTGCACGGGCAATCCCGCTTAAAACAGCGCTGGGTGTTGCAATAGCCAGCGCACAGGGGCTGGCGGCAACGAGGACTGCCATCGCCCTGTAAATGCTATCGGAGACTGGCTCGTCTATCACCAACCAAGAAAATCCAGTTGCGATTGCAAGCAGAATGACAACCGGCACAAAAATTCGTTCAAATTTATTGGTGAAGCTCTGCGTTGGCGATTGACGCGTCTCCGCATCGTTCACCATTTCGACAACCCGTGCCAAAGTGGTTTCCGACGCCAATCGGGTGACTCGCACTTCGAGACTACCGCTTCCGTTGATGGATCCGGCGAAAACCCTATGTTCGGATTTGACTTTATCGGCCGCTTTGGCCGCCGCTACAGCGTTGTCGACCGGACGCTTATCGACCGGGAGGCTCTCACCGGTTATGGGTGCCTGGTTGACGCTGCTCGCCCCTTTGACAACAAAACCGTCTGCTGGAAGTCGCTCGTTGGAGCGGATGATTACAATATCGCCGATTACCAACTCGGCCACGGGCAATCGCAATTCCTCTCCATCCCTGCGGACCACCGCCTCCTCGGGAGCAAGGTCAGACAGTGCGGATATGGCATTGCGCGCGCGGGCCATCGCATAATTTTCAAGTGCATGGCCGATGCTGAACAGGAATAATAGAAAGGCTCCCTCTGCCCATGCCCCGAGCCACGCCGCCCCGCCGGCGGCAACGATCATGAGAAAATCTATTTCAAATTTTCGATTTCTGATTTTTTCGAAGGCTTCCAATATCGTAAAATAGCCGCCGAAAAAATAGGCCGCTACCAAAAACCAGAACCCGATACTCGCCGGCAGAAGATTGATTTTGGGTCCCAGCCATCCGGCAAGAAGGGTTGCACCGCAAAGGCCTGCAAATACCATTTCTGCACGGCCACCAAGCAGCCTGTCGATTAGCCCTCCGTGCGAGTGATCCGAATTTTCCAGGTGCTTGCTGTGCTCATCGGTCATTTCTGTTCTGCCGCTCGCGTGAGAACATCGACCTTTTCGAGGCTGACTAGCCCGATCCCTCGCAGATCGTCTAGCTGAGTATAGAAATCTTCCAGTCGTGCCCTGGCATCGATTATCTCGATCACCACCGGCGGATTATCGCCAATTCCGAACGCGTGATGTTCATGAACGATGGAAGACGAGGAGAACCCCAATATTCCTTTCAGGACGGTGCCTCCACGTAGACCATAAGACCTGGCCCGAGCAATGATTGTGGTAACAACCGTCTCGTCCCCATGCATTGCGGCTTCATCGGTATAAATCCGCATGAGAGATATTTGTTGCGGCTTTTGCATTTTGCACTCCTTCTCATACTGGCTTTGGACGGAAACGTTGCAGGATTGGAAACTTGTCCAAAGAGGGCGTGAATCGCTTGATATGCGGCCTCAAATCGGGAAATTCACGCTCAAGCATCAACCGCGTCACGGCGGGCAACACGAAAAGCGTCAATATCGTTGCGGTGATCAAACCGCCGATGACCACAATCGCCAACGGCTTTTGCACTTCTGCACCAGTGCCAGTCGCAATAGCCATCGGAACAAAACCCAATGACGGCACGATGGCTGTCATTAGAATGGACCTGTAGCGTTCGACTGCGCCAGAGTAGATGGCCTCAACCAATTCCACGCCAGATTCAAGACGCCCCTGAATGGCGGTCATCATCACAAGTCCATTGAGCACCGCCACGCCGGCAAGAACAATAAAGCCCACAGCAACCGAGATAGAGAATGGCAGACCCGTTACTGCTAGCGAGAATATCCCGCCTGCAATTCCCAGTGGGACTGTGACAAATACTGCGGCAGCCATACGGAAGTTACCGAGAGCCATGACCAGCAGGCCAAAAATCAACAGCGCAACGACAGGAACAACAAGATTGATCCTTGCCTGAGCGGCCTGCAGGCTTTCAAATTGCCCGCCCCATTCGAGGATGACTCCTGATGGCAGAGCAACATCGCGCTCAATTTGGGACTTCGCTTCGTTCACAAAGGAACCCACATCGCGGCCTCGAACATTGAGCTGCACAACAACGCGCCGCTGTCCGTTTTCCCGGCTTATCTGATTTAGTCCTTCGGTTTCTTTCAGGGTAGCCAAGGATCGGAGTGGAACCGACGACCTTTTCCCGAAACCATTTTCCGGCAAAATAACTGGTAGCGCTCCGATAGCGTCGATATCGTTACGCACTTCGCCAGGTAGCCTCACAACAATATCAAACCTGCGGTCGCCCTGAAATACCAGCCCGCTTTCGGCGCCGCCCAATGCGGCGCTGACGGTTGCGGCCACTTCATCAACGGTGAGACCATGGGCTGCAATTGCCGAATTATCGAATTGCACGTCCAATGTCGGAAAGCCCTCGGTTTGCTCGACGCGGACATCCGCAGAACCTTCAATACCCGAAAAAACGGTCGCAAGCTGATTGGCAGTGGCCGACAGCTGCTCGAGGTCGTCGCCAAATACCTTGACGGCAACATCACCCCGCACACCTGCAATCAACTCATTGAAACGCATTTCAATGGGCTGACTGAACTCGTAATTCTGGCCGATGAGATTGGCTAGTTTCGCTTCCATCTGTTCCACCAGCTCTGTCTTTGAAAGCGACGGGTCGGGCCATTCATCTTTCGGACGCAAAATGATAAATGCATCGGAAATATTGACC
>CAJQNR010000147.1 GCA_905479715.1 uncultured Sphingorhabdus sp. | reverse complement strand
ATCTGCACCGCTCCGCAATGGCAGCTGCCTTTCACGGCAAGCTCCTCAACACAGGCCATGCGACAGGATCTCATCAACCCATTCGGGCACCAGATCCCCTGCCCTGCCCATCCGGCTCTCGTGGAAGTGGAAACTGCCCTCCGACGGATCGAGATTCATCTCGAGCGTGCGTGCGCCGTGATGGCGGGCGGTCTGGACAAAGCCGGCGGCGGGATAGACCGCGCCCGATGTGCCGATCGAGACGAACAGGTCGCACTGGCTCAGCGCCCGCTCGATCCGCTCCATCTGATAGGGCATTTCACCGAACCAGACGATGTCGGGGCGCAGAAAGCCGGCCTGCTGACAATGCGGACAAGGCGGACCGCTCGCCATCACGCCATCGAAAGCCGAGCGACCGTCGCAGGCGAGACACCAGGCGCTGTTGAGCTCGCCATGCATATGCAGCAGACGTTGAGAGCCGGCGCGGTCGTGCAGATCATCGACATTTTGCGTCACGAGCAGCAATTCGCCCGCCCATTTTTCGTCCAGCTTCGCCAGCGCCTGATGCGCCGCATTGGGCTGTACATTCCTGAGCTTGGCGCGGCGCTCGTCATAGAATTTCTGGACCAGACCGGGATCGCGGACAAAGGCCTCGGGCGTGGCGACATCCTCGACCCGATGCCCCTCCCACAGACCATCCGGCCCGCGAAAGGTGGCAACTCCGCTTTCGGCACTGACCCCGGCGCCGGTGAGAATGACGATATTGTTGATAGTGTTTCGCATCCGCCCTCCATAAACGTTCGCTTCGCGGCAAGTCGAGAAGCAATCTGACTTCCCCTCTCCCCTAGGGAGAGGCAACAAGCCTCGGCAGCTTGCTGCCATAGGCGCTGTCGGTGAGGGGTTTTGCTCGGCCGATGTAGCGGAACCCCTCACCGAGTTCCGCTAGCGAATAGCTTCGCAAGCTTTACTTGCCTCTCCCTATGGGAGAGGGATCGCCTATATCCTATCCAGCCATGTGAAACGTGTCTCGACTTCGCTCGACACGAACGGCTAGAGAGAGTTTCACAACTCGATCAACGACAGGGACCCGAATATGACAGCCATCGGAATTATCGGCAGCAAGGGCCGCATGGGACAGGCGCTGGTCGCTGCGATTAAGGAAGCGGGCCATGACCACGCCGGCGGCGCGGATCAGGGCGATGACGTCGCGGCTCTGGTCGCAGCCAGCGATGTGCTGGTCGATTTCTCCTCGCCCAAGGCGCTGCAGGCGACGCTTGATGCCTGCGTTGCGGCGAACAAGCCAATCGTCATCGGCACCACCGGACTGGAAGACGCGCATCACGCCGCCATCGACGCGGCGGCGACCAAGATCCCGGTCCTGCAGACCGGCAACACCTCGCTCGGCGTCAACATGCTGGCGGCGCTGGTCGAGCAGGCGGCGAGCAAGCTCGGCGATGACTGGGATATCGAAATCGTCGAGATGCACCACCGCCACAAGGTCGATGCCCCCAGCGGCACCGCGAAATTGCTGGGCGAAGCGGCCGCACGCGGTCGCGGCATCGATCTCGCTACACACAGCGAAAGCGGCCGCGACGGCATCACCGGCGCGCGCAAAAAAGGCACGATAGGCTTCGCAGCGTTGCGCGGCGGATCGGTCGCCGGTGATCACACGGTCATCCTGGCGAGCGACGAGGAACGGATCGAGCTGACCCACCGCGCAGAGAACCGGATGATCTTTGCGCGGGGGGCAGTGAAGGCGGCTGGCTGGCTGATCGGGCAAAGTGCCGGGCGGTATGGGATGGACGGGGTTTTGGGGTTTTAGGTCGGATGCCGCGGTGATGGCTTTTGATCCATTCTAACCATGCTGTCGTCCAAATGCAGAGCACAGGTATCGAAAGCTTCCCCAAGCCTCTCTTGAGCCGAGCGGCCTAGGCCGACGATCATCTGCGCGCGATGTATTGGTTTAAAGCATGGGACGAGGAGGGAAGGCACACATAGCCCCGGAAAAATCCTGTCCTACATCCACCCCGGTCGTTTATGATCACGGCCGGCTCTTTGACAATCTGTGTAGAATAGCGGCATTGGCGGCTGTCCGGATGATTCTGGCGCGCGTCTAGATGAAACCCATGCAAAGGTCACACTAGGCGGCTGGTTCACGACCCGAAAATACCGGAAATCCGGGATTGCCGGGCAAAGGTCACAGAAAATAAAGCAAGGCTCCTGTGTAAAGTCCGGACGGCGGGAATATTGTGATCATAGCGGGATGACGGGCCGGCAAGGCCCCGCCACGCGACTTCATCTTATCTTTACCTCGAGACCCTAGGATCAACCGGTATATTTCCGCGCGAAAAAGGGTCCGATTTGTTGCTGCGTTTTCAAAATACCATCCTCGAAATGATCGCTACCGGCGTGTCGCTGGATGTTACGTTGCAACGATTATGTCAGGAGATCGAGCTTCTTTTGCCGGATGTTGCCTGTTCGGTTCTTCGGGTCGATTCCAGCGGACTGCTTTTTCCTCTTGCCGCGCCGCGCCTGACCAGAGAATTTGCCGAGCGGATCGCGGGCACCATGATCGGCCCCAATGTCGGCTCCTGCGGCAGCGCGGCCTATCTGCGCGAACCCGTTGTTGTTGCCGATATCGCGAATGATCGGCGCTGGGCTGCGTATAAGGACCATGTTCTGCCATCCGGCTACAAGGCCTGCTGGTCGGTTCCGATCTTCAATGCAGACAATCTGGTCTTTGGAACCTTCGGCCTGTATTTCAAGCAGAAGCGAGTACCGAGAGCGCGCGAAGAAAGACTCGTCAGCGCCTGCATCCATCTTTGCGCGATTGCGCTCGAACAGCATCACCGGGTGACCGAGCGCGAGCGGCGGGCCTCGGTTGATGCGCTGACCGAATTGCCGAATCGCGCCAGTTTTGATGCGGCCCTGAGCCGCCTGCCCTGTGATGAGCCGGGCGCCTGGGCTTTGATGGTCGTCGATCTCGACAATCTCAAGACGATCAACGACACATTCGGGCATCAGGCCGGCGATGATCTGCTGCAGAGCGTCGCGCAGCGCATCCGGGCAAATGTCCAGCCCGATCATGTTTTCCGGCTTGGCGGTGACGAGTTCGCGGTGATCCTGCAGGAAACCGGAGCCGTGGCCGATCTCGATGCAACCGCCGCGCGCATTCTTGATGCGGTCGGCAGCGTCACCAGTTGCAGCGGGCATATGATCCAGCCGCGCGCGACCATCGGAGGGGCGGCCTTCTGTCCGGGCGATCGCGATGCCGAATTGGTGCATCGCCATGCCGATTTTGCGCTTTACCATGCCAAGGAAACCGGCCGCGGCGGCTTCGTCCGCTACTGGCCCGGCATTGGTACGGCGATCAAGAAGCGGATCGAGGTCATACAGGATGTCGACAGCGCGTTGCGCGACGAACGGATCGAGGCCTATTATCAGCCGGTCATCCGGCTCGACACACGGGAAGTCGTCGGCATGGAAGCGCTGTGCCGCCTGCGACAGCCGGAAGGAAATATTGTTGCGGCAGGTGCCTTTCACCAGGCCACGACAGATGTGAATGTAGCCGCCAAACTGACCCAGCGCATGCTCGCGCTGGCCGCCGCTGACGTTCGGTCATGGCTGGATGCCGGCATCCCGTTTCAGCATGTCGCCATCAACATCTCTGCCGCCGACTTTCATAGCGGCACACTCTTTGACCGCATCGAATCCGCTTTTGGTCGAGAGAAGGTTCCGCTCAAGCACATCGTGCTCGAGGTTACGGAATCGGTCTATCTCGGGCAGAATGATCCGGTTGTGGCACAGGAAATCAAGGCGCTTCGCGCGCATGGCCTGCGGATCGCGCTGGATGATTTCGGGACCGGCTTTGCATCGCTCACCCATCTGCTGACGGTACCGATCGATATCATAAAAATCGACCGGTCCTTCGTCAGCCAGCTGCGGGTCGACGACCGGAGCATGGCGATCATCGAAGGCTTGCTCGACATCGCACGCAAACTGGACATCCGGGTGATCGCGGAAGGCATTGAGACGGAGGATCAGGCTTATCTGCTGGCAAAGATCGGTTGCACATTAGGACAGGGCTATCTGTTCTCGAGAGCGGTGAAGCCGGCATCGGCGACCCAGTTGCTGCTAAACCATGCCCAATATGGCGAGGCGGTTATCGCCGGACCGGAATCCGGCTTTCCCGGACGCCCCATCACCGGCTGGCCCCATCAGGGCGCAAGGACTGCTCCCGGGGACTCCGGCTTCGTCATCCCTGCGTCACGGGCGGGCTAAACGGCGGTTTTTCGCTCTTCCGAATGGCGCAGGCGGATGGTGGCGCACATGGCGGTGGCTTCCCTCCGTCCGCCCCCAGCGCGAAAACTGGTTAAAATGGCGCGATATGCTTTGCCTGTGTTGCAACCTTCTCTAGTCCATTCCCATGAAAAGTGATTCTCTTGATCCGATGATCCGCGATGCCTATGCGATCGCCGCCCAGCCGGAACGGTTGATGAAATTACTGACGGTTTTGCAGGAACCGGCTGCCGAAAATGAAGGAGATCTCCAGCCCCATTTTGCCAATGTCACCGAGTTGCTGACCGAGATCGACCCCAGCGTCGGTGATGATTTCGCGAGCTATGGCAAGGATCTTGACGGCGCGAGTGGTCACCTGATGCTGCCGGACCTGAAACTCAGCACGTCGATGACCGTGTTGAGCGTGGACCAGCAAATATTCAAAAGTTCCGAGCTGAACCGCGGGCAATCGATACCCGACTGGCTGTTTGGTGTTGATCGCGAATCCTACGCGCAGGTCGAAAAGCTGATGGACGGCCGGGGCAAAGCCAGCCCTGCCATTGTACGGCTCTATACCGATCAGGAAGATGACAGGGGCGTTCTGTTCGCGGCGCAACTGACCGCAGCCGGCAGCAAGGAACTGGATTTCCGGATCATGCGCCTGCGCTGGAATGACACGATTGGCGACGCCTTTGCAAAGTCGCTGCTGCTCACGGCAACGGAAAAGCAACTGGCGGAATATCTCGTCAATGGCCTGTCGGTCATAGAATTTGCGTCTGATCGCGACCGTGCCCTCGGGACCGCCCGCAATCAGCTGAAGGCGCTGCTGCGCAAGCTGGGCATCGGTTCGCAAACCGATCTTATCTCTCTCTACGCGGGTTTCAGCAACGCCTTTGCCACCGCGGAATCGAGGGACCACCAGCCGGTGTCGACCCGTTCGAGCGACAAGCTGAAACTGGACGATGGCAGCGATCTGCCGTTTGAAATCTATGGAAATCCCGGGGGCAAGCCGGTTATATATCTCCATGCAACGATCGATGGTGCCTATCTGACGGCAAGGCAGCAGGGCGCGGCCTCGCGCCAGAATCTGCGGATCATTGCTCCCTGGCTCCCCTTTTACGCCGGTAGCACAATGGCGACCACTGGCCTGGCGGTGGTGGACGAATTTGTTGACCGGCTTGTCTATCTGCTGGACCAGCTGGAGATCGAACGCTGTGTCGTGATATCGGCCAGAGTTGCCGCTCCCTACGGCATGGCGGCCATCGGTCGTCATCCGGACCGGTTTTGCGGGCTGGTCATGGCCGGTACAATCCTGCCGGCAGACGAGGCCAATGATTTCTCGCATCTCGCCATGGGTTACCGGGCGCCGCTGCGGCTCGCGCGGATCGCGCCGTCTTTCGTCCGGCTCTATTTTGCAGCCGTCTCGACGATGGTCCGGCGCGGAAAGAGCATGACCTATTTCCAGAGCATTTACGGCGATAGCGCCGCCGACATGCGCACGCTCAACCGGCCCGACGTCGCGGACCTCATGCAGCGGTCGATGAAGCGCACGTTCGAGGATGGCTATGAATCGACCGCGCAACAGGCGATCCTGACGGCGAGCGACTGGTCGAAATGGTGCCGCGGCCTGGACGTACCGGTGACCGTGATTTCCGGCGTCGAAGACCGGCTGGCGCCGCCCGCTATGGTCGAACGATTCTGCGCCCGCTTCGGTTTCAACCTGATCGGGCCATTGCAGGATGTCGGCAGTCTGGCGATCCAGCAGGTTCCGGATATAATCTTCGAGGAAGCCGCCAAAATCCCGCTGGATTAAGCCCGCTTCTCCCGCCCGCACGCGTTTGTTCTCCGATCAGACAAGCCGCCTTTATGTACCATATGGTATATTCTAAAGCCTGCGCGACTCCCGTATTTCCACCGGCAAATGCAATGGAGATCAACAATGAAATTATCAAAACCGGCTATCGCGGCATTATTCGCCGTTTCCATGCTCGGCAGCGGCACCGCCCATGCGCAATTTGGCGGCCTCGGCAAGGCGATCAAAAAAGAAGCGAAACAAACCAAGCGCGATGCCGAACGAGAGGCGGTGAACGAAGCGGACAATGCGATCAACAATGCGCTCCGCGGGAAAACCGGCAAGCTTGGAACAAGCAGCAGTAGCAGCAGGGGCGGTTCTGTCACCCTCGGCACACCATCTTCCAACCTGACATCGCAAACGCAATGCGCGGGCATCGCTCTTTCCAACGTGACCGTCGGCAATCTCGGCAGCTACACATTCCAGCAGGGCTTCAGCAAAGAAAAGCGCACCGGCTTCATCAACCGCAAGCCGGGCAAGGTAAGCGGCTCCTGCATCGCACCATCCCTGCAGGCGCAAGAAGTTCTCTATTTTGAGGTCGACGAGAAGCAATATAAAGCTATGGACAAGGGCAATGACTTTACCTGGCAGTGCGTGAAATCGGATAACCCCGGTGCCGGTACGGTCGATTACTGGACCTGGCATAGCGACCAGTATCTCGGCGATTCACATATGAAACTGCATTGCGGCAATGATCAGGGCGTCAGCGATTGCGCAACCGGCAGCAACTCGGCCCGAGCCTCCGCCTATACGGCCGACCGCAAAAAACGTGGCAAATATGGCATCAGCTTTCTCGCCCGTCTCAACGAGCACAGCAATGCGAAAACGGAAAAGCTCTATTGCCAATATTATAACAAGAGAACCGGCAAGAGTCTGGTCGCGTTCGAATATCTGAGCGCGCCGGCGCGATAGTTTCGCCTCTTCTTCGCTTCATCACATTTTCCAAAGGACCCACAATATGCGCTTTGCAATCGCCCTGTCATCGCTGATCATTTCCAGCCTCGCCGTTCCGGTGGCCTTCGCCCAGTCGAGCGACACGACCGTGGCCAAGGACGGCAGTTGCCCGACCGGTTTCAAATCGTCGGGAAGCTCGTGCAAATCCAGCTCCGGCAAGGTCGCAATCGTCAAGATCGGCTCCTGCCCCTCCGGCTTCAAATCCTCTGCGAACTATTGCGTCGGTGATAGAGGCGATTATGCCGAAGTCAAAAGCGGCAGCTGCTCCGGCGGATTGAAAGCATCCGGTAAATATTGCGTCAAATAGGCCGATTGAAGCGATTGCGGGCGAAGAAAAGTCCGCAATCGCTTCGGCCAATCCGCTTGCCAAGGTTCCGGCAAAGCAATAGGTCAGCGGAATGGATTTTGATGACCAGTTGCAACGCTATTTCGGCACCACCGATCTCTCGGCAATCCAGCCGGAGGCGATGAACGCCGGCATCGAACATATGCGGGTGGACTTTGGTCTGGAAAAAGACCGCGGGCGGCGCTTCGCCTTATGGGCGGTGCTTTATATGCTTGGCACCCATCCGGATCTGGACAAGGCTTTCGACGACGAGACAGATCGCAATAGCGCGCGCGACTTCATGGATCTGATGGACCGGATTCCGGAAAGCTGACGCGCAGATGAAAAAAGCCGATATTTTCGAATTTTATTCCCGCCTCGCGGCCGATAATCCGTCGCCGGAGACCGAACTCAACTATGGCAATACCTATCAATTGCTGGTCGCCGTTGTGCTGTCGGCGCAGTCGACCGATATCGGCGTCAACAAGGCCACACGGAAACTGTTCGCCGAGGTCAAGACGCCGCAGCAGATGGTCGATCTGGGTCTCGACGGGCTGAAAGAGCATATCAAGACCATCGGACTGTATAACACCAAGGCAAAGAATGTGATCGCCTTGTCCGAGAAGCTGATCGCCGACTATGGCGGGGAGGTTCCGGCGGATCGCGATGAACTGGTCAAACTGCCCGGGGTCGGGCGCAAAACCGCCAATGTCGTGATGAACTGTGCCTTTGGCGCGGAGACCTTCGCGGTTGACACGCATATTTTTCGGGTCGGCAACCGCACTGGCCTGGCGCCGGGAAAGACCGTCCTGGAGGTCGAGAAAAAGCTCGATAAGCAGACCCCCGAACCCTTTCGCGTTCATGCCCATCACTGGCTGATCCTCCACGGCCGCTATATCTGCAAGGCGCGCAAGCCGGAATGCTGGCGCTGTCCGGTCGCCGATCTCTGCCGCTACAAGAAGAAGACCCCGGCACCGGACGGATGGCGCCCCGATCCGTAAAATTGCGGATATCATTCAGTCTCCCGAAATGTGATCGGATGCAAATTACCTGATGCCCAGCAGAATCTGACAGGAGAAAAACATGCATCTTCCCACTACGATCATCATCGCATCCGCGCTGGCCGTCAGCGGCATGGCCTTGGCTGCAGAGAAAACGTCCAAGGATGACAAATATGAAATCCGGATGATCGGCGAACCGAAAAGCTGCATCACCCGATCGCGGATCCGGTCGACCGAGGTGATCGACGACCAGACGATCGATTTCAAGATGAATAACGGTGATATTTACCGTAACAAATTGCCGCATAAATGCAGCGGCCTCGCCTTTGAAAAGGCCTTTTCCTACAAAACCTCGACCAACCAGCTGTGCAGCGTCGACATCATCCACGTGCTCGACCAGACCGCTGGCAGAATAGAAACCCGCGGCTCCTGCGGCCTCGGCGAATTCCAGCAGATCGAGAAAATTCGGAAGCAGAAAAGCGAAGAATAAGGCCCGGACAGGGATCGATTTGCAACCACCGAATAATCTATTGGCAAAGCAGCAAATCCGCTGCTAGATGCGCAGCCGGCGGAACACCGCCCCGGCACCCGTAGCTCAGCTGGATAGAGCGCTGCCCTCCGAAGGCAGAGGTCACAGATTCGAATTCTGTCGGGTGCACCACCTTTTCTGCCATTTCTTGGGTTAGTGCTACTTGGAACTCCGGTGTTTCTCCGGTGTAATCAAGGAGAACATCGGGATTCGGGTTACTCAAAACAACTGTCCGCGGCGTGAAACACATCTTGGCTTTTCGACCCATTGCGATGAGGCCGCGATCGAAATTCAAGTCGACGTCCGCTTCGCGCCCAATTGTCGTCATTCCCAAGGCTGACGCTCGTTCCTGGAAGCTGCCATTGCCTGAACTCGATGCAGTCGCACCATAATGGCAACAACTGGGTGGAATACAGACCTTTCGGTTGTGGACGCAATTATAAGAAAGCAGAAGCAATTGACCGTCAAACTGGGTTTAAGTAGTTTGG
>CAJQNR010000146.1 GCA_905479715.1 uncultured Sphingorhabdus sp. | reverse complement strand
CGCTGCCGCTGGCGTCAGCAGCGATATTGTTGACATGACACGCTGGCTCCGCGCGCAAATGGGCGAGAATGAAGATGTCCTGTCGGCCGGGACCCTGGCCCTGGCCCATGCACCGTTGGTCCGGACCGGGCGCATCTACGGCGGCGATCTTGCCCGCGCGCTTGGCGAGCCGTCCTATGGACTGGGCTGGCGCAGCTTCACTTACGCCGGCCGGCAACTGGTCGGGCATAGCGGTGCGGTGGATGGTTTCCGTTCGACGATGATATTTGATCCCGCGGCACGGACCGGCGTCGTGGCGATGTGGAACAGCGGTTGGGGGCGACCCTTCCGGTTGCCCTTTGCGGTACTCGATAGCTTTTATGGCCAGTCGGGCAATGGTTGGCTGGATCTGTCGGATCTGCCTCAGCCTGAAACGCCTCCGGTCCCGGCGTCTTGATCGAACAGATTGCGACTGGCGGTGACAGCGCGATATGCCCGTGATTGTGCGTCCGGTCCTGCAGGACCGGCAAAATCAGGCACTTCAATGTCGATATCCACGTGCGGGCCGAGCAAGGCGACCAGCTGTTTCAGCGGAAAGACGCCTTCGCCGGGGACCATCCGGTTCATCGCCTCGTCCAGATAATCGCCCGATAGACGGAAATCCGGACCATCGCATAGCTGGGCATAACCAATGATGGCCGGGTCCACGGCCTGCAACTGATCAAGCGTACCGCCGGTCCGGAACAGATGAAGTGCATCGATCGCAATGGTCAGATTGGACTGGTTCATGCGATCATGCAGTGCGACCGCACGCGTCAGGCTGTTGCAGCCGGCGGCAAAACCGGTGAACTCCAGACCAACTTCCAGGCCGTGGTCACGTGCCATGGCGCATAATTTTTCCAACTGATCCCGAGCACGCTGGGCGTCGGTATCGTGGATATGGGTGACGATGCGCCTGGCCTGCAATTCTGCGGCGAGAGCGACGGCAGGAAGATAGACCGAAACGTCGCATTCCGCCATCACCGGAAAATATTCGGCATTTATGATCTGCACATCAAGGTCGTTCAGCAATGTTGTGAAGAATGAAACCTCTGCCGGACGAACAGTGGGGAACATATCCCGGCCATGGTCATCTACCGGCGTAGCCGTGAACAGGCAGACGCGGTCAAGCCCGGCCCCGGCGGCGAAGCGGACCAGACCTTCCGTTCCGCCATCCATCATTGTGATCTGGTGCAATGCCAGCTTTTGCATGGATCGACCCTAGAACAGTAGTGCGATACCATGCCACCCGATTTAAGTTCGCGGGGCTAGTCAATATGCTAGGCTGTATGACTCGTTCCCGTCACTATGTATTCCGGTCATGGCTGATCGCAGAATCGCGCAAAGAGGATGATAATATGACGGAAGATGAAGTAATTTCCATCGCGGATGTGGTGCGGTTTCAGGCGCAGGAACAGCCGGATGCCGTGGTGTTCATCTATGAAGATGACGAGATGACCTATGCCCGTCTGGATGAGGGCAGCAATCGGGCGGCGCAGGCGCTGGCTTCAAAGGGTGTCAGCAAGGGCGACCGTATTGCTTATATGGGCAAGAATAGTCATCTCTATTTCGAAATATTGGTCGGTGCGGCCAAGCTCGGAGCGGTCATGGTACCGGTCAACTGGCGACTGGCACCGCCCGAGGTTGCCTATATCATGAACGATTGTCAGGCAAAGATCCTGTTTGTCGGTCCCGGTTTCGATGAATTGGTTGGCAAGATCAGAGGCGATCTTGATCATGTCGAATTGATATTGGGCAGCGAGAAAGCGGAAGGCGAATTTTCCGGCTATCCTTCCTGGCGCGATGAGTTTGACGCCAAGGATCCGATGATCTCCTGCGCCGAAGACGATGATGCGTTACAGCTTTACACATCGGGCACCACGGGTCATCCCAAGGGCGCAATCATGACCAGCGGGTCAATTTTTTCTTCGCGCAGTGCCGGCATTACGGATGAAGATCTGATGGATTGGCAAAAGCCGATTCCCGGTGAAATCACCATGCTGGCCATGCCTTGCTTCCATATCAGCGGTACCGGCACCGGACTGGGTGTGATGTTCAACGGCGGCAGCGCTGTCGTTCTGCCCGAATATGACCCGACCCAGGCACTCGATCTGATCGAACAATATAATATCTCCAAAATCTTCATGGTCCCGGCGGCGATCCAGATCTTGCTCAATCATCCGCGCGCCAGAGAGGTGGATTTCTCCAACCTCAAATATATCACCTATGGTGCATCGCCGATCCCGCTCGAACTGATGAAACAGGCGATGGATGTGCTCGGCTGCGGCTTTGTCCAGATGTACGGCATGACCGAGACATCGGGCACGATCACCACGCTCAATCCCGAAGATCATGATGTCAACGGCAACGAGAAGATGCGCTCCGTCGGCACGCCTCTGCCGGGTGTCGAGATCAAGATCATTGATCCGGAAACCGGCGAAACCCTTCCACCCTATACGATCGGCGAAATCGCGACCCGGTCGGCCAAGAATATGAAAGCCTATTGGAATCGCCCCGAAGCGACGGCCGAAACGATTGATGCT
>CAJQNR010000145.1 GCA_905479715.1 uncultured Sphingorhabdus sp. | reverse complement strand
CGATCCGGCCCCAGCGCTTGCCGGTCATGCCGCCGGTCGAGGTGCCGGCCGCCATATGGCCGTTTTGATCCCTGGCGACGGCGCCAACCGTGCCAAATTTATAGTCGATGTTGGCGGCGCTGACCTCTTTCGAGAGCAGCTTGTCGATCTGTTCGAGCCGATAGGGGATGGCATAATATTCCGGCGGGACCTGTTCGAGGCCCTGCTCGCGGCTGAACTGGTTGGCGCCTTCGCCCGACAGCATGACGTGCGGGCTGTGGTCCTTGACCGCGCGGGCCAGCAGGATCGGATTTTTGGTGCCGTTGATGCCCGCCGCAGCGCCGGCCGACAGGTCGCTGCCGTCCATAATGCTGCTGTCGAGCTCGTTGGTCTTGTCCCAGGTAAAGACCGCGCCTTTGCCGGCGTTGAAATTGGGATTATTCTCGAGAATGACAATGGTGGCGGTGACGGCATCGATCGCGCTGCCGCCGTCCTTCAGAACGGCGGAACCTGCCTCCAGCGCCTGTTTCAGCATTGCCCTGATTTCCGCATCTTTCTCCGGCGTGATCTTGTCGCGTTCGATTGTCCCCGCGCCGCCATGAATGGCGATCGACCAGTGGGCTTCCTCTTCCACGCCGTCCTGCGCGCTGGCCGCCGTTGCCATGGTCGAAAGCAGGAGCGTTGGCCCCAGCAGCTTCAGTAAATAGCGGATCATCAGACGTCTCTCCCGATTGGCTCTTATCATTTCTTCACGAACGGCCTATATGTCCGGCAAACAGGCCCTTCTGACAAGAGCAAAGATATGACCTCAGAAAATCCGTCGTTGCGCCCCTGGCGCGATATTGACCGGCGCAAATCCCGCCAGATCATGGTCGGCGATGTCCCGGTCGGCGGCGATGCGCCGATTACCGTACAGACGATGACCAATACGTTGACCTCGGACGTGAAGGCGACGATCGACCAGATCCGCCGCTGCGAAGAGGCGGGTGTCGATATCATCCGCGTGTCCTGTCCCGATGTCGAGAGTACCGCTGCGCTGAAGGAAATTGTCCGCGCCAGCAACGTGCCGATCGTCGCGGATATCCATTTCCATTACAAGCGCGGGATCGAGGCGGCGGAGGCGGGTGCGGCCTGTCTGCGGATCAATCCGGGCAATATCGGCTCTGCGGCACGGGTGAGGGAAGTCATTGACGCGGCCAAGTCGAACGGCTGCGCGATCCGGATCGGGGTGAACGCGGGCAGTCTGGAAAAGGACCTGCTCGAGAAATATGGCGAGCCCTGTCCCGAGGCTTTGGTCGAAAGCGCGCTCGACCATATCAAGATCTTGCAGGACCATGATTTCCACGAGTTCAAGGTCGCGGTGAAAGCATCCGACGTGTTTCTCGCGGTCGCAGCCTATTCGCAGCTTGCCGATGCGGTGGATTGCCCGCTGCACCTCGGCATCACCGAAGCGGGCGGCCTGATCGGCGGCACCGTGAAAAGCTCTATCGGCATGGGCAATCTGCTCTGGGCCGGGATCGGCGACACAATCCGGGTGAGCCTGTCGGCGGAACCGGAAGAAGAAGTGCGCGTCGGCTATGAAATGCTCAAGGCGCTTGGTCTGAGAACCCGCGGTGTCCGGGTGGTCAGCTGCCCGAGCTGCGCGCGGCAGGGCTTTGACGTGATCAGAACAGTCCAGAAGCTGGAAGAACGGCTGCAGCATATCCGTACGCCCTTATCGCTGTCCGTGCTTGGCTGCGTCGTTAACGGGCCGGGCGAAGCGCGCGAGACCGATATCGGCATCACCGGCGGCGGCAAGGGCAAACATATGGTCTATCTCTCCGGTGTCACCGATCACCATGTGGCGGATGAAGATATGGTCGATCATATCGTCAAGCTGGTTGAAGCGAAGGCGGCGGAGATCGAGGCGGGGATTAGCGAAGCGGCCTGAAACGCCACGTGGCCAAGACCACCGTTCGCCCTGAGCCTGTCGAAGGGCTCCTCCCGGTTCGCCTATCGTCAGCGTTGTGCGAGGCAAGGTGCTTTGACAGACTCAGCACAAACGGGATTTGCAAAAATCCATTCTATGCTATGATCAGTCGAAATCCTGCCAATCTTAGCTGACGGATGATCCAACATGACCTTGACCCGCAAACGCGCAAGTGACTTTCACCCCCATATTCTCGAGATTTTCGACGGCTATGTCCATGGCGCGATCTCGAAGCGGGATTTTATCAAGCAAGCGGGAAAATTTGCCGCCGCCGGGGTGACCGGGGCGATGATATTGGATCAGCTGCAACCCAATTATGCCTGGGCGGCGCAGGTCGAGCCGGATGATCCGTCGATCCTGTCGGAGCGGATCAGCTATAGGAGTCCCGAAGGGCATGGCACAATCAACGGCTTGATGGCCAAGCCGGCCGGGGCGGCGGGCAAGCTGCCAGCGGTACTGGTGATTCACGAAAACCGGGGCCTCAATCCCTATATCGAGGATGTTGCGCGGCGGGCAGCCAAGGCCGGCTATCTGGCGCTGGCACCCGACGGATTGTCCCCGCTGGGTGGCTATCCCGGCAATGACGACGACGGGCGGACGATGCAGAGCAAGCTCGACGGCGCCAAGCTGATGGAAGATTTCTTTGCCGCTTTCGAATTTCTGCGCGATCATGATGGTTCGACCGGCAAGGTCGGGGCGGTCGGTTTCTGCTATGGCGGCGGCGTGTGCAATGCGCTGGCGGTGGCCTATCCCGATCTGGCCGCGTCGGTGCCATATTACGGACGCCAGCCGGAAGCCAAGGAGGTGGCTGCGATCGAGGCGCCCCTGATGGTGCAGCTGGCCGGCAATGACGAGCGAATCAACGCCGGCTGGCCCGCCTATGAGGCGGCTCTGGCGGAGTATCAGAAAGAATATAGCGTCCATTTCTATCCCGATGTGAACCATGGTTTCCACAATGACACGACGCCGCGCTATGACGAGGAAGCGGCAACCCTGTCGTGGCAGCGGACGCTAGCGTTTTTTGACACGCATTTGCGGGGTTAAAGGATGCCGGTCATCCGTCGGCCTGGCTGAGCGGTTCCGCTTCGGACGACAACCATTGGAATATGTGGAGCAGATGCTCCTGCGGGCTATGCGCGGCGAATTGCGCTCCGATATCGCCCAGGGTCACCGCCTTCAGGCTATCGCGAAAGGCTTGTTCCGCTGCCGAAAAGGCTGCCGCAATCTGGCAAGGATTTTTGCAATCTTTCGGCTTCGCCGCGCAGGGACCATTTTGGCGGATTTCCGTGCAGCGGAAGGCCGGCTTGGCACCCTCGACGGCAGCCGTGATATCCCATAGCGAAATATCGGCGGCGGGTTTCGCCAGCCGATAGCCACCATTGGCCCCGCGCGAGGATTGCACCAGTCCAGCCTTGCTCAGCGCTTGCAATTGCTTGGCCATATAGGCCGCCGGTAATTCGTGATAGCGGGCGAGTGCCGCTGCCTTTAGGCCTTGTCCTTCGGGCAGCGCCGCCATCAGTGACGCCGCGTGCACCGCCCATTCAACGCCTTTGGAAATCTGCAATATTTGACTCTCTCATTAAATCGGATATTAAATGTCCGAATAACATAGACTCGGGATGATTTGAAGGAGAAAATTCATGCTGATGGGAAAGCCAGACTTATTTGACCGGATCGCCCAATTGCTGGTGCTGGGTGTGGGACTGGGTGCATTAATATTCGGACTGTTCATGATCATTCGCCCTCTCGACTGGTATGTCGCGATCCCGACGGTGATCACCACCGGTCCGCCCAACAAACATTTCATCCGCGACATCGGGATCGCCTATGCGGCCTGCGGAATCATTTTGCTCTATGCGAGCGTCAATATCCACATGCGCTGGCTGGCGGCTTTGGCCGGCGCATTGTGGCTGTCGTTGCACGGCATATTGCATATTTACGAAGTGTCGGTCGGGATATGCTCGACTGATGCTTTTGTCGCCGATGCGCCCGGCGTGCTCGGCCCGCCATTGCTGGTGTTCCTGGCGCTTGCTATCCTGTTCGCACGCCAGCGGATCGCGCCTGCCGGTATCCCGAAAGCTGTGTTTCTCAAAGTCGCCAATGCGGAGGCAGAGGAAAGCGAGCGCCAATATCATGATGAAATCGCCGCCGGGCCCGGTCATGCGCTTGAAAAATTTATGAATTTCCTGCCCGCCTCGATGCACCGGCACGAAGCCCCGGCGCGTCTGTTCCATGCAGCGCGAATGGGTGCCAATATGGTCGAGGATTGTGGTCCCTGCGCGATCAGCTGCGCAAATTGGGCGCTGGCCGATGACATTTCCAGAGAGACCGTCAACGCCTGGTTCAAGGGGCCGGACAATCTGCCGGAGGAAGAAGCGCTGGCGTATAAATTCGGTCAGGCGATCGCTACCCAGTCTGCCGATGCTTTCGAGCTCGGCGACCGGATCGAAGCGCAATATGGCCGTACCGTCCGCTTCGAGCTGGCGATGGTCCGCAGCTTCCCGGCCATGAAACGTGGTCTTGGTCTGACAAAAGCCTGTTCCCTCACGCCGCTGGAAGTGTAATAGCGGCTCGATGAGATTCTTGCTATTATTTCTGACCGTTTTGGGCCTCTCTAATGTGTCCGCCAGCCAACCTGTAAAGGCAGAGCCAAGCGAAACCAGCCATCCCGAAGCCCGGCCATTCGACGAATCCGTCAATGCCGGGGAGCAAGTGGATGCGGCACTCGCCCGGGCGCAACTTTCCGACAAGCGCGTCATTCTCGTGATGGGCGCCAACTGGTGTCATGACAGCCGCGGGCTGGCGGGATGGTTTGCCCAGCCCCGCTTTGCCGCGATGCTCGAAGCCAAATATGAGCTGGTCTATGTCGATGTCGGCCACCGGGACCGCAACATCGATATTGCGCAACGCTTTGGCCTGAAGACGATCAAGGGCACGCCGACGGTGCTGGTGCTTTCCCCGCAAGGCATATTGCTGAACCCGAAATCGGCTCCCAAATGGCGCAATGCCGCAAGCCGGACGGAAGAGGATATTTTTTCCTATTTCGACCAGTTCACCCCCGAACTCTGAAGCGAAGGAAAGCAGGTGCCGCGCGCATTGACCTATTTGCTGATCATATTGGCCGTGATTGCCGTGGCCTTGTTCTTTCTGCCGCTGCGGCTGGCGGTCAGCATGGCAGGGCTGGAAGGGTCGCGTTTTTCGGCCAAGGCAATCAGCGGCTCGGTCTGGAACGGGCGGATCGAAGGGGCGCAGGTCGGGCCGTTTCAATTGGGCGATCTTGACGCCGCTGTGCGGTTTTTGCCGCTGCTGACCGGTCGCGTGCTGCTGGATCTCGAGCGTCCGCCGGTCGGCGGTGATCGCGGGCTGGTCGCGACCGTGGGCAGGTCCGGGAACAGTCTGCTGGTGCAGAATGCCACCACCGTGCTTGGCGTTGGCCGTCAATTGGCGCCGCTGCCGGCCTCTGCGATCGATCTGCGGGACGTGAATATCAGCTTCGCCAATGGCCGCTGCCAGTCGGCGAGCGGTCAGGTGCGGATGTCATTGGATGCGAATATTCCGGGCCTGGACCTGAAGCAGGGCTTGCTCGGCAATGCAATATGTCAGGACGGGGTGCTGGTGTTGCCGCTGCAAAGCGGGTCGGGCATGGAGCAACTGACGCTGAAACTGGAAGGCAATGGTTTTTATACCGCGCGGCTGTTCCTCTCGGGTAGCGACCGCGCCTGGACGCTGCTATTGCCGACCCTCGGCTTTCGCAATGTTCCGGACGGCTATGCGATCAAGGTTGCCGGACAACTGGGACAGAGGAACGAACATTGACCAAGGCCGTAAAATTCTCGATTCTTGATCTTTCTCCGGTGCCGCAGGGCAGCGATGTCCGGACCGCGCTCGACCGCTCGCTGTCGCTTGCGCAACATGCCGAGGCGCTTGGTTACGAGCGGTTCTGGATGGCCGAACATCATGGCATGGAAGGCATCGCCAGCGCCGCGACCGCGGTGGCGCTCGGCCATATCGGACAGGGGACCAAAACGATCCGTATCGGTGCCGGCGGGATCATGTTGCCCAATCACGCGCCGATGGTGATTGCCGAGCAATTCGGCACGCTCGAGGCGCTGTTTCCGGGCCGGGTTGATCTCGGTCTGGGACGCGCGCCGGGTTCGGACCAGCGGACGGCGCAGGCCTTGCGCCGCAATCTCAACAGCGATGCGAATGAATTCCCGCGCGATGTTCTGGAACTGCAGGCATTTCTGGCCGGCGATGAGCGGCTGGGCATAAAGGCAACGCCGGGGCAGGGGACCAATATCCCGCTTTATATTCTCGGCAGCAGCCTGTTTGGTGCGCAACTGGCAGCGGCGCTTGGCCTTCCTTATGCCTTTGCTTCGCATTTTGCACCACAGATGCTGGACGAGGCGCTGGCCATTTATCGCCGTGATTTCAAACCGTCCGATCAACTGGCCGAGCCTTATGTCCTGTGCGGTTTCAATATTTTTGCGGCCGACAGCGACGAGGAAGCGGAATATTTGGCCAGTTCGATGATGCAGAGCTTTGTCGCGCTGCGCACCGGCAATCCGGGAAAAATGCCACCGCCGGTTGAAGGCTATCGCGAAAGCCTGCCACCGCAGGCCCAGTCGATGCTCGAACAGATCTTGCAGGGCAGCGCTATCGGTTCCCCCGACAAGGTCAAGCAGGGTGTCGAGCGGTTTCTTGACCGGACCGGTGCCGACGAGCTGATCATTTCCGGATCGATCTTCGATCAGGCGGCGCGCGAAAAAAGCTATGCGATTGCAGCCAATATTCGTGACCTGATCGCGGCCTAGGGCCAATTTCGCTTCACTCAAGCCTTGATTTTACCATCCGGCCTGCGCATGACTCTGGCCAATCGAAATTCCGGAACTGACGCCCTCAAGGGAGAAGACATATTGCCACGCACAGGTAAAAATTCAGCGCTTAGAGACTTTCTGAAAAGTGAAGCGGCTGGCGGCATATTGCTGATGGCTGCGGCCGCGCTGGCGATGATCGTGGCGAACAGTCCGTTATATGAAATCTATCATCATTTTCTCCACGATATAAAGGGACCGGTCCTGTCGAGCAAATTGGGCCCGATGACGCCGCATCTGTGGATCAATGACGGGTTGATGGCGATATTCTTCCTGCTTGTCGGGCTCGAAATCAAGCGCGAGTTTGTCGATGGCAGGCTGAACACATGGGAAAGACGGCGATTGCCGGTGGTTGCCGCGGCAGCGGGCATGGTGGTTCCTGCCCTGATCTATCTGTTCGTCGTCAAGGATATGCCCGAGCTTTACAATGGCTGGGCGATTCCGGCGGCCACCGATATCGCCTTTGCGATTGGCGTACTGGCGTTGCTTGGCCCGCGTGCGCCAACCTCGCTCAAGCTTTTTCTGGTTACCGTCGCGATTGTCGATGACATGGGTGCGGTGGCGATCATCGCATTGGTCTATACCGCCGAGATCAATGGTGCCGCTCTGCTCGCCAGTGCGGTGATATTGGCGGTCATGTACACGATGAACCGCGGCGGCGTGCTCAAGCTCTGGCCCTATCTGATCGGTGCCGGCCTGCTCTGGTACACCGTCCTTATGTCAGGCGTTCACGCGACCATTGCCGGGGTACTGGCAGCCATGGTCATCCCGATCGTGGTGACACCGACATCACCGGATGCCGAAAATTCTCCGCTGCACCGGCTGGAACATGCGATTTCGCCATGGAGCGCCTTTCTGATCGTGCCGATCTTCGGCTTTGCCAATGCCGGTGTTTCGATAGGTGGACTGGGCATGGAACAGATTTTTGCGCCGCTGCCGCTGGGTATCGCGGCGGGTCTGTTGCTTGGCAAGCAGATCGGTATTTTCGCCAGCGTCTGGCTCGCGGTCAAAACCGGTTTTGCCGGACGGCTTGGCGGTGCCAGCTGGTTGCAGGTCTATGGTGTGGCGATGCTTTGCGGCATCGGTTTCACGATGAGCCTGTTCATTGGCGCGCTGGCTTTTCCGGGCAATGCGCTGCTGATCGAGGAAGCAAAGATCGGTGTGCTCGGCGGGTCCGTTTTGTCCGCGATTATCGGTTTCTGCATATTGCGCTTCGCGCCGCAGGACAGCCATCTGGAATCGCTCGACAAGGAAGAGGCGGAAGAATTGCTTGATGCTTTACCCGATGGTGAGGTGCAAAAGCTGAAAGACGCCCTGTGAAACTTACGAGCCTGGCGGCAGCGCTATCTCTGGCGATTACCGCCAGTATATCGCCAGCTGCGCCAGGCCTGCTGCCGGTCACAACGGACACGGCTGCACTGAAAGCAGCGAACGAGCTTGATTCTATCGCCGACGACTATGTGAAACTCACGCTCGCTCTTGGCGAAAAAGAATCCGGCTATGTCGATGCCTATTATGGTCCGCCACAATGGGTGGAGGCCGCAAAATCCGATCCGCGCGACATGCGTGAACTGGGCAATGCCATCGTCGACCTGATGCTGCGGCTCGACGCATTGCCGAAGAGCGATGATCCGCTGGCTGCGCAGCGCAAGCGCTATCTGTCGGCGCAGCTTGAGGCGGCGCACACCCGGCACGCGATGATGCAGGGGGAGACCTTCTCCTTCGCCAAGGAGGCCGAGGGATTGTTCGGCGTGACGCCCGAGCTCAAACCTTTGGCAGAATATGATCCGGTGCTCGCGGAAATCGAGAATATTGTCCCCGGTGAAGGCCCGCTTAGCGAGCGGGTGGCGGGGTTTGAAAAGGGATATATCATCCCGAAAGACAAGCTGCAGACCGTGTTTGATACCGCCATTGCCGAGTGCAAGGCGCGGACCGAAAAATATTTCGATCTGCCCCAGGGCGAGAATTTCACGCTGGAATTTGTCACCGGCAAAAGCTGGAGCGGCTATAACCATTATCAGGGCAATTATCAGAGCCTGATCCAGGTCAACACCGACCTGCCGATCTTCATCAGTCGTGCGGTCGATCTCGGTTGTCACGAAGGTTATCCGGGCCACCATGTCTATAATATGCTGCTCGAGAAAAACCTGACCAGAGGCCGCGGCTGGCAGGAATTTTCCGTCTATCCGCTCTATTCGCCGCAAAGTCTGATCGCCGAGGGCTCTGCCAATTACGGGATCGAACTGGCGTTCGGCGGCGAGGAACGGCTCGAATACGAGCGTGACGTGCTTTACCCGCTCGCCGGCCTCGATCCCGATACGGCGGCGGCCTATTGGGCGCTGCAGATCGCGAAACAGGCATTGAGCGGCGCGCGGATGACGATCGCGCAGCAATATCTCGACGGCGAAATTACGCGGGATGAGGCGATCGCGCTCAACCAGAAATATCAGCTGGTCTCTGCCGAGCGGGCAGCGCAGATGACCGATTTTAACGAGCAATATCGCAGCTATGTTATCAACTATGGCCTTGGCATGGAGATGGTCCGCGACTGGATAGAAGCCATGGGCGACGCGCCCGTGTGGCGCTGGAAGGCGATGGAAGCATTGTTGAGTGATCCGATCTTGCCCGAGGATTTGATTGGTGAGCTGGTTTCGGACTAGATCGTTCGCGAGAGACCGCGTCACGCTGAACTTGTTTCAGCATCAAAAGGGGCAAATCGCGCAATTCTCCCGGGGTCCTGAAACAAGTTCAGGATGACGCGCTTGATATAGGGTGCGTTTGCTTTTTCTGATGGCCGCGTTGGCGGATTGATTCTGCGCCGTACCGATCCCGACCGGCATCGCCCGTTCCGTACCCCGTTCGTCTGCTTTGTCGCGCCGATGGTGATCATCGGCTGTCTGGGACTATTCTATATCTGCCGTTGGATGCGAAGCCGGTGTTGCCGATCTTGGGTGGTCTCGGGCTGCTGCTCTATTTCGCTTACGGCTATAGAAAGAGCTATGTCGGGCGCGGACATATCGAAGTCCACGAAATTGATTCGGATGCGCCGGCACAGCCTGTACCGCCGATCAGCGAGTATTAAGTTGCTCGCCCGGTCTGTAAATTTCAGGCCGCCATTAACTATCTGCTAACCAATTTCGTTCACTCCGGTTTCTGAAACATGAACCGCGCGACTATGCGCGCACCATGAACAGGGAACGGACTTTATGACCAGACAGGGAACGCCCGCAAATTCTCCGGTAGATGTCGCGATCATTGGGGCGGGGCCAGCTGGTCTGACAGCTGCCTATTTGCTCAGTAAAAAGGGCTTTTCGGTCACGGTTATCGAGAAAGACCCGAAATATGTCGGCGGGATCAGCCGGACGGTGGAGCATGAAGGCTTCCGTTTTGATATTGGCGGGCATCGTTTCTTTTCCAAAAGCCAGGAAGTGGTCGATCTGTGGAACGAAATCCTGCCCGACGACTTTATCCAGCGGCCGCGGATGAGCCGGATCTATTATGAAGGCAAATTTTACAGCTACCCGCTGCGCGCGTTCGAAGCCTTGTGGAACCTTGGCATCTGGCGCTCGACTTTGTGCATGCTGAGCTATGGCAAGGCCAAGGTCTTTCCGAACAAGAATGTGAAGAGCTTTGAAGATTGGACGGTCAACCAGTTCGGCTACAAGCTCTATTCGATTTTCTTCAAGACCTATACCGAGAAGGTCTGGGGCATGCCGTGCGACGAAATGTCGGCGGACTGGGCCGCCCAGCGGATCAAGGGGCTGAGCCTGTGGAACGCGGTGACAGACGGCCTGAAACGCTCGCTCGGTCTCAACAAGAAGCCCAATGACGGACAGGAAGTCAAAACCCTGCTCGAAACCTTCCGCTATCCCCGCCTCGGTCCCGGCATGATGTGGGATGCTGCCAAGGCCCATGTCGAAGCCAAGGGCAATGCAGTGCTGATGGGCCATAGCCTCAAGCAGCTTGCCCAGGATGCCAACGGCAACTGGCGGGTGAGCGCGACGAGCGCCGACGGTGAAACGATTATCAACGCGAAACATGTGATTTCGAGCGCACCGATGCGCGAACTCGCCACCCGTATCCATCCGCTGCCGCAGTCTCTGCCCGAAGCGCAGGATCTCAACTATCGGGACTTTCTTACTGTGGCGATCATGGTCAAATCGGACGATCTGTTCCCCGACAACTGGATCTATATCCATGATGATCGCGTTCAGGTTGGCCGTGTCCAGAATTTCCGCAGCTGGTCCCCCGAAATGGTGCCGGACGAGAATATTGCTTGCGTCGGCCTTGAATATTTCTGTTTTGAAAATGACGGTCTCTGGTCTTCTTCCGACGAGGATCTGGTCGAGCTGGCCAAGAAGGAAATGGCGATCCTCGGCCTCTGTAATCCCGAAGATGTCGTCGGCGGCGCCGTTGTCCGTCAGGAAAAAGCCTATCCGGTCTATGATGACAGCTATGAAGACAATGTCGCCACCATGCGCGACGATCTCGAAAGCCGCTTCCCGACCCTGCACATGGTCGGCCGCAATGGCATGCATCGCTATAACAACCAGGATCACGCGATGATGACCGCGATGCTGACGGTAGAGAATATCGAAGCCGGCACCCGCAAGTGGAATGTCTGGAACGTCAACGAAGACGCAGAATATCACGAAGCGGGTGATGAAGGCGCGCAGCAGGTCATGGTAGAAGAAATCAGCGAAGACCGTGCTGCCGCTCTCGAAAGCATGCGCGACGTTCCGACCCGGATTGAGGAAACCTCTCCTGCAGCCAAGTCTTCCAAGGCGGCGTAAACAGGATGGAACGCAGCGGTCAGGACAGGCGGTCGGTCATCGGTGGCTGGATGGGCAGCTTGCCCGCGCCGCTGGCGCTTCTCAATCGTTTCTCGCTCACCCGTTACCTGCTGGCGAGCATCGTCAGCCTGGCTTTTGATGTGTCCCTGTTCATGGTTCTGGTGGCGTTGCTGGTCGATCCGGGTTGGGCATCGGCCGCCGGATATAGCGCCGGGATTATCGTGCACTGGCTGATTTCATCAAGCTTCGTATTTCCCGGCAAGGCCCGGGGTGGCGCGGCGCTGCACTTGCAGCGGCTCGGTTTCATCGGCACCGCGGTGCTCGGCCTCGGCATTACCGTCAGCATGGTCAGCGGCCTGACCAGCGCCGGTGTGCTGCCGGTCGTGGCCAAGGCAGCGGCAGTTTTTGTCAGTTTCTTCGCCGTCTATCTTACGCGCAAATATGGGGTGTTCCGGTGAGCTATATGGATATGACCATCGAAGCCCCGGTTGCCAAACCTTTGTTCAGCCCCGATTTCAGGAAATTTATGAACTGGGCGCTGGTCTGGGTTGTGCTCGCCAATATTCCCTTCATGGCGATGTGGATGGTTGGCGCGCCGCCGCGCGCGATCCCGATTGCGCTGGCGGGACTGGTCGGCCTGATCGTCAAGCGGATGCCGCGGGCCGTTCAGTGGATCGCCTTTGTCGGGGTAATGATATATTCCCTGCTCTCTTTCGTGTCCGGCCTGTTCAGCCTGACCCTGGACTCCCTTCTGTATTCGCTGCAATTTTTTGCCGAGATCAAACCGAGCAATTCGATCGAATATATCGCGGCGGCGGTGGTCATGGTCGGCATATTGATTGGCAGCTGGTTCCTGCTCAAGCGCGACACCAATTTTTCCAAACCGCTCCATATCCTGCTCGGTGGCACCCTGATCTTCGGGCTGGTCGGCGCGGATGCTGCGGTTGGTGAGGGCATGCGAGGCCATTATTTCCGGCCGGCGCCTACCGGGGCCGTTTTTGAATCGGCGGTTACCAAATCCGGCTTTGCCGACCGCGCCGATGGCAAGCGCCATCTGGTGTTGATCATCGTTGAATCGCTGGGCGTTCCAAAAAATAACAAGGCGATGTCGGACAAGCTGTTTGCTTATTATAACAGCAGCGCGGTCAAGGCGCGCTATGACGTCAGCACCGGAACGAGCCTCTATTATAACAGCACCACGTCCGGCGAGATGCGCGAATTATGCGGTCGCTGGGGCGATTATTATGAACTGCTCGACAGCAAGGACTCCAAGACTTTCGACTGTCTGCCGACGCAGCTTGCCGAAAAAGGTTACGCGACACAGGCGATGCACAGTTTCAAGGGGCCGTTCTTCAAGCGTGAAACATGGTATCCGAAAATCGGTTTCCAGAAACGTGAATTCGCCGTTGATCTGGAAGAGCGGGGGGCGGAAAAATGTGGCGGCGTGTTTGC
>CAJQNR010000144.1 GCA_905479715.1 uncultured Sphingorhabdus sp. | reverse complement strand
CTGCTCGCGACGGCCGGCCGGACCGCCTGGCGGGATGGCCGCGGCTATGCCGAAGGCCTGAAACGCGGCGTTGCCGAATATAACGCAAAGGTTGTCCGCGCGGGGCAGGGCGATGAATATTTGTTGTGGCAAATGATTCCGCAAATTCAGGCCGACATATTGGATGACATGATCCGTCTGATTAGCGGTGGCGGTGGTCGCGCCTTTTCGGAAGCGGGCATATTGGCCAGCGTCATTGGCAGCGAAGGACGGATCCGGGCATCAAACCAGGCTTTTGCCCTGCGCGCAACCGGCCGGGTTGATGCCAATATATCGGGCCGCAATTTCATCAATTTCCTGCGGTCCGATGACAAGGGCACGATCTTTTTCGAACGCGAAGGACGGCATGGTACGCCGGTCCGCCTGTTCCACATCCCGCTCGACCGGGGAAAGGAAAAGGCCCCCGCGCTGATCCTGCTGATTGATGACGATGGCGGAATGGTCGAACGCGGCAAGGCGCTGGAGCAGGTGGAATCGATGCTGTCGCTGCTTCCCCTCGGCTTGGCGCTAACCGATCGCGATGGCCGTTTTCTCTTCTTCAACGATGCCTTCGCCAAAACCGCAGGCATCGGCGAGAATGAGCAGCCGCTCTATCCCGGTGACTTGATGATCCGGGACGACAAGTCGGCGGTCGCCGATGCCGTGCGTCGCTACGCCAGCGGGCCGCCACTGGCCGGTGATCTCGCGGTGCGTCTGCGCAACGGCGGCGAAGAGTCGGTCGCGCTGGGGATTGCCGGCGTCCGCGGTCTGGGGGAAGCCGCGGTATTATTGTCGATCCGTGACAATAGAGAAGAATCGAAATTGAAGAGCCAGGTCGCGCAAGCGACGAAAATGCAGGCTGTTGGTCAACTGGCCGGAGGCGTCGCCCATGATTTCAACAATATTCTCACCGCCATCATCGGTCATTGCGACCTGATGCTGCTGCGGCATGCGCCGGGTGACAGCGACTATGACGATATTCAGCAGGTCAAGAATAACAGCAATCGCGCAGCCGGACTGACCCGGCAATTGCTTGCCTTCTCGCGACAGCAGACCTTGCGGCCGCAGGTGCTGCAGTTGCCGGACGTGGTGGCGGATGTCTCGAACCTGCTCAAGCGTCTGCTCGATGAGACGATTGAGCTCGAGGTACGGCACGGGCGCAATCTCGGTCTGGTCCGTGCGGACCCCGGACAGCTTGAGCAAGTGATCATCAATCTGGGCGTCAACGCCCGCGATGCCATGCCCAATGGCGGCACGATCTCGATTTCGACCCAGGCGGTGGTCGCCGCTGATGTTCGCGCGCTCAAAAGCGACATTCTGCCGATCGGCGATTATACGGCGTTGATCTTTTCCGACTCGGGCAATGGCATCCCGCCGCATATTATCGGCAAGATCTTTGAGCCGTTTTTCACCACCAAGGAGGTCGGCAAGGGCACCGGTCTCGGGCTTTCGACGGTCTACGGCATCATCAAGCAGTCCGGCGGCTATATTTTTGCCGATTCGAAAGTCGGCGAGGGCACGACCTTCTCGATCTATTTTCCGGTCCATCATCCGACCGCAGAAGACGCGGCCCGTGCGACATTGGGGTCGCCGCCGGTGAAGGCGACAGCGAAAAAGGAATTGTGGGGAAGTGCCCATATCCTGCTGGTCGAGGACGAGGACATGGTGCGCGCGGTCGCGGAGCGGGCGTTGACGCGGCAAGGCTATACGGTGGTGACCGCCGGTGAAGGCGAGGAAGCCTTGGGGTTGCTCGGGGCCCAGACGGACGGCGAACAGCAGTTCGACATGATCGTGTCCGATGTCGTGATGCCCAATATGGACGGCCCGACCATGGCCAAACATGTCCGCAAACATTATCCGGATCTGCCGATATTGTTCATGTCCGGCTATGCCGAAGAGCAATTGCGCAAGTCGATTGATCTCGACAAGGTCAATTTTCTTCCCAAACCGTTTTCTGTGGCACAGATAGCGGAAGCGGTCGGAGCGACTTTGGCCGAACATGCTAAATCAAATTAGGATCGGGCGCAAAATCACTTCATTTTCAAATCAGTAACCCAATTATAAAATATTTATGTTCTCCCCTTGTTCTCCCAGAACAAATAAGGTACATCATCACAATCATTGATTGATGGTGGTTAAACATTTAGCGAAGGGGACAGGCAAATGGCCGGCAATTTAAAAGTCGTAGAATCGGATAATCAGTTGAACTCATCAGACAGACAAAAGGCGCTCGACGCCGCACTGGCGCAGATCGATCGCGCCTTCGGCAAGGGCTCGGCGATGAAGCTGGGTCAGCGCAAGGCGCTGGAAGTAGAGGCTATCTCTACCGGTAGCCTGGGGTTGGATATCGCGCTTGGCATCGGGGGATTGCCAAAAGGACGCGTGATCGAAGTCTACGGACCGGAAAGCTCCGGCAAGACGACGCTTGCCTTGCACGTGATTGCGGAAGCACAGAAAAATGGCGGTACCGCTGCTTTTGTTGATGCGGAACATGCGCTTGACCCGGTCTATGCCAAGGCACTGGGCGTCAACACGGACGAACTGATCATCTCTCAGCCCGATACCGGTGAACAGGCTCTGGAAATCACCGACACATTGGTACGCTCCAATGCGATTGACATTTTGGTGGTCGATTCGGTTGCCGCTCTGGTGCCGCGCGCAGAAATCGAAGGCGAGATGGGCGATACCCATGTTGGCCTGCAGGCCCGTTTGATGAGTCAGGCGCTGCGCAAGCTGACCGGTTCGATCAGCCGCTCCAAATGCATGGTGATCTTCATCAACCAGATCCGCATGAAAATCGGTGTGATGTACGGCAACCCGGAAACCACATCTGGCGGTAATGCCCTGAAATTTTATGCCTCCGTCCGGCTTGATATCCGGCGCACCGGCCAGATCAAGGAGCGTGACGATATTGTCGGCAACTCGACCCGCGTCAAAGTGGTCAAGAACAAGGTCGCGCCGCCATTCAAGCAGGTCGAGTTTGACATCATGTACGGCCAGGGCATTTCCAAGGTGGGCGAGATTATCGATCTTGGCGTGAAAGCGGGCGTGGTAGAAAAATCGGGTGCCTGGTTCTCCTATGATTCGGTCCGCATCGGGCAGGGACGGGAGAATTCAAAACGCTTCCTTCTGGAAAATCCCGAGATGATGGCCAAGCTGGAAAACCAGATCCGCGGCAAGCAGGAAGAAGTGGCCGAGGAAATGATGAACGGTCCGGTTGGCAAGGCCGATGACGGCGATGATGAAAAATAGGTGATCTGACCAGCAAGCCGGTGGCTGTTGCTACCGGCTTGCTGGTCGCGCCTGTCGTTTGAAGGCCATCCCTGGCGTCTCGCCTGGTGCCGGAACAAAAAACAGCATGATTACAAGCTTTGCCGGATCACTCTCCCCCGAGGCGATCCCCGGCATAGGGCCGTCCTTCTGTCCCCCGACCGCAGGACGGCCCATTTTTTTGGGGGGCTCTCTAAATATTTGACAAATCTCGTAATTGTGGGAGGCTTCTGATCAGCCGCTACGGCCATCCAGATTGGAAATCGATATGACGATCACTCTCCACCATCTCGAAAACAGCCGTTCGCAGCGTATCATCTGGCTGCTCGAGGAACTTGGCCTGCCATATGAGATCAAACGCTATGAACGGAACCCGAAGACCCAGAAAGCGCCCGATAGCCTGAAAGCCATCCACCCGCTCGGCAAATCGCCAATGATCGAGGATGACGGGGAGGTGATTATCGAGACCGCAGCGATAGCCGAATATCTCGTCGCCAAGGCCGGTGGCAAGCTCGGTGCGCCCGGCGATGCGAGGGGCGAACGTCTCTATACCCAATATCTCCATTTCGCCGAGGGATCGATGATGCCGCCGCTCTATGGGTTGCTGGTGGTTGGCCGGTTGGGCCTGCTTGGCCTGCCCGCGCGCAAGCCGGTCGGCCAGATGGTCACCGACTTGCTCGTCTGGCTGGAAACCGAACTTGCGGACCGTGCCTATTTTGCCGGTGATCAGCTTACCGCCGCCGATGTCATGATGAGCTTCCCGCTCGAAGCCTGCCGGTCGCGGGCCGGTCTCGACGAGCGCTATCCCAATCTGCTTGCCTGGCTCAAAAAAATTCACGCCCGGCCGCAATATCAGACCGCGCTCGAAAAAGGCGGGCCCTATGCCTATGCCTGATATTCTCCTATTTCTCGCCCTGTCATCGGTGGCGGCCCCGCAATCTGCGGCAGCGACCGCTTCGGAACCGATATTCGAGATTGAAGAGATCGCCTTTACCCAGGATTGCAATCCCAACCATGCGTCGCAGCGGATTGTCGACATGATGACGGGTGATGGCGTCGACCTTCGCGTTTTTCAAAGCGTGTCGGGCGAAATGGAACATCGGCTGCACCTTGATGCGCCCGCAGACTGGCACGGGCTGAAACTGGCCGGCGTCCATCTCTATTTCGGGATCGAGTGGGGGCCGGTGAACTATGCCTTGATTTTCAATGACTAGGCGGACGATGTTCTGGCTGTGTGGAACGCGCGCGAATGGAGGCTTCCGGCTGTAGATCAAAGCCGGGATATTGCCGGCCTCGAAGGCTATGCCTCTATCGGTGTCATCCAATCGGGCGATTATAACGAGGGCAGCCGGGTTGCCTGCTGGCGAGATTGAGTTTTGATCCATTCTCGGGATTGTCAACGGCAGATCGCTCGCCTAAGTCGAATTCATGCAAACTACCAATGATATAAGACGGTCTTTTCTGGACTATTTCGCCGCTGAAGGTCACGAGATCGTTCCGTCTTCGCCGCTCATTCCCTATAATGATCCGACATTGATGTTCATCAATGCGGGGATGGTGCCGTTCAAGAATATCTTTACCGGGGTAGAGACGGTCCCATATTCTACTGCGACTTCCAGCCAGAAATGTGTTCGGGCCGGGGGGAAGCACAATGATCTCGATAATGTCGGTTATACCGCGCGCCATCATACTTTCTTCGAAATGCTCGGCAATTTTTCCTTCGG
>CAJQNR010000143.1 GCA_905479715.1 uncultured Sphingorhabdus sp. | reverse complement strand
GACCCGGGCGCGGATCGCGTCAGCATGGCTGCGGTCCAACGTCCAATCCAGCATCCGCATGTACCAAGCCATCGCTCTGCCGCCAGCATGCTCGGCTTCGCCATGATCCTTCATGAAGTAAGCAGCGACCATTGGCGTGATCATCCGCGCCACCGCGAGGCTCATCAGCACGGAGGCCACAACGGTCAGGCCGAAATTCTTGAAATATTGACCGGAAATCCCCGGCATCAGCGCCACGGGGAAGAACACCGCCACAATCGAGAATGTGGTGGCAACAACGGCCAGACCAATCTCATCGGCTGCATCGATACTCGCCTGATAGGCGCTTTTGCCCATGCGCATATGGCGTACGATATTCTCGATCTCCACAATGGCATCATCGACAAGCACACCTGCAACCAGTCCGAGCGCCAGCAGCGAAAGGAAATTGAGATTGAACCCGAGCAAGTCCATGAACCAGAATGTCGGTATCGCCGACAAGGGAATGGCGATCGCCGAGATAACGGTTGCTCGCCAGTCGCGCAGGAATATGAAAACCACGACGACGGCGAGAATGGCCCCCTCAATCATCGCAAGCATCGAACTTTTATATTGGGATTTGGTGTAGGTAACGCTGTTGAAAAGCGGAATGAATTCGATGCCCGGAACTTCTTCTGCGATCTTGTCCATGACCTCAATCGCATTGTCATAGACCGTTACATCGGATGCTCCGCGGGCGCGGGACATGGAAAAATTGACAACCTCAACGCCTTTGACCTTGCTAATCGAACTGCGCTCGCCAAAGGAATCTTTCACATCTGCAACATCGCTCAACTTGATCGTTTGACCATTGCTCAGCGATATTTGTGTCTGTGACAAATCATAGGCATCGTCCGCATTGCCGAGAACGCGGACGGATTGCCGTGTGCCGCCCACTTCTGCCCGTCCGCCAGCGGCATTGATGTTTATCTGGCGCAATGTAGCGTTGATCTGACTGGCCGTTACACCCAGCGCCTGCATCCGGTCGGGGCGCAATATAACCCTGATTTCCCTGTCGACCCCGCCAAACCGGTCAACTTCCGCCATTCCATCGACCGACAGCAGCCGCTTGGCGACGGTGTCATCGACGAACCAGCTGAGCTGTTCGACGGTCATGTCATCGGCTTTGACGGCAAAAAATGCGATCGGTCCGCCCACGGCATCGACTTTTGCCACTTGCGGTTCCAAAATGCCTTCCGGCAAAGACCCGCGAACCTGATCAACCGCGTTTTTTACTTCGTTGACACTGTTGTTTACATCCGCGCCAATTTCAAACTCGACAAAGGTCCGGCTGCTGCCTTCGCTCGCCGTCGAACTGATATTCTTGACGCCGCTGATCGAGCGAACCGCTGCCTCTACCCGCTGGGTGATCTGGCTTTCAATTTCGGTCGGCGCAGCACCTGGCTGCGAAATCTGGACAGAAACCGCCGGAAATTCTACCTCCGGATTGTTCACGACATCCATGCGATTGAAACTCAACAAGCCCGCAAAAAGGAGCCCGGCGAAAAGCACCAACGGTGCCACCGGATTTCGGGTGCTCCAGGCGGAAATATTGCGAAGATTCATCGATCAGGCCTCAAATTTGCGCGCGGCTCACGCGCCGCCAGCTTTCTTTTGGAGTGTCGGCTGCACGGTTTCGCCGGGACTCAGGAAACCGCCGGCTCGCAGCACGACCCTTTCATTCCCGCTCAACCCGGACGTGATCGACAATCCCGCAGCAGATACTGCGCCGACGACGACGTCGCGCCGCTCCGCCTTGTTGTCCGGACCGATGATATAGACAAAGCTTCCCTTGCTGTCATTTTGCAAGGCAGATTCGGGCAGGATCGCGACCTCGGAAGTGCCGCTCTGGATTCGCGCACTGGCAAATCCGCCGGGCCGTAATGCGCTGTCATAACCCAGAGCAATCTTGGCAATACCCTGACGGGACTGTGGATCGATGGTCGGCGAAATCTGCCAGACCTGTCCGGTCAGAATCTTGTCGGTACCGATGGGGGTGACCTGCGTGGTAATACCCACCGAAATATTGGCCAAATCGCTTTCGCCAAGCTGTGCCTGCAATTCCATTTCACCATTTTGTGCCAGCAGGAAGAGGACACCGCTGCCCTGGGTTACCGTCTGCCCCACCTCGACATTGCGATCGAGTACAAAACCGGCCTTGGGAGCCACGACATTCAAGCGGCTGTTGCGCGCCTGGGTCTCGTTTAACTGGGCCTGCGATAACCGCAGTCGGGCGGCAGCGGAATCGCGGGATGCCGTCAGCCGGTCTACATCTGCCTTGGAGATGAATCCCCGGTCCACCAGCTTGAGTGCACGATCGAGATTTGACTGCGCCAGATTGAGATCGGCGCGCGCCACGCCGACCGATGCCTCAAGGCCAGCGGCTTGCTGGGACTGAACCGATCGATCAATGCTGGCCATGATCTGGCCCTGTTTGACCCAGTCGCCCGCGTCGACATAGACTTGGGTAACCCGGCCGCCTTCACCGACGACACTGACCGGTATCTCACGCCGTGCCGCCAGGGTCCCCGTTGCATTGATTGTTCGTGTCACCTGCTGTTTGCCGGGGACCACGACCGTAACCATGGGCGCCTGACTCACAACGTCTTCGTCGCCCGAGGCACCGAAGAAATAATGATAACCGATATAAGCCGCCAGCAGCGCCACAGCCACGACTGCTCCGACAATCAGACGGCGACGATTGCGATTGCGCTGCTCAGGATCATCCATAACCGAGATCTTATTAATGGGGATGGTCGATTCATAGTTCATTTTTTCACTCTTCGGTCAGGCCCTTATCGCATTCTTGCACGGCAACAGAAAAAAGAATCGCTGATTTTCCGGTCCATTCGGATTCTCATTAGCTGTATTATATCAATATGTCACCAGCGGCAAGCTGGAACAGTATTCAGCCAGTTTTGCAAGCCTGGCTTCGACCAACAACCGATGTCATCTTACGAAAGGGCCGGTTCGCGAACGAACCGACCCTGCAAGTTTTGGAATTTATTCTGAAAAGCAGGCTTTAGCGGACCCTGCCACGCTGGATAAGGTTCAGGATCAGCAACAGAACCACGGCACCGACAAAGGCGGTGATCAATCCTGTGATCGAAAATTCCTGAATACTGCCACCGAATCCCAGGTAACGACCGACAAAATTGCCAATTACCGATCCGATGATGCCGACAATGATATTCCAGAAGATGCCCATGGAGGCATCCCGTCCCATCACCATGCTGGCCAGCCAGCCTGCGACACCGCCGACGATCAATGCAATAATCCAACCCATATGTACCTCCTGATCATATGCGAGCGTAAAATATATACGCTTGCGAATACTGTCACATAGAGGATTTTATCGGGGACTTGAAGAAATAAAAAGAACTATCCGAGCTAGTCGATCCGCGCATGCGGGCTTTTAGTCGAATATATACCGGTTAATATTTCTGCTGACGTTCATATAAGTCCCGATAGTGCTGGATTCGCGTCACCCGCAATCCGGGCATACCGGACCGATCAACAGCCCGTTGCCAGGAGGCGAATTCTTCCAGCGAAAGATCATAGCGATCACAAACTTCATCAACCGTCAGCAAGCCACCATTGACTGCTGCAACAACTTCCGCCTTGCGACGGACTACCCAGCGCGTTGTACCAGGTTTCGGCAAATCACTGATGGTGAGGGGCTCACCCAGTGGACCGACAACTTGTGCTGGTTTTATTTTCTGATTTTCAATCATACTACCCTCAAAATTTGCCTTTCGGCATTTGGCCCTGTTTTCCGTTCCGTCTGGTCTTCGTACCGGGAGAGCTTTTCGATTACCTGAATTGCCAAGGTAAACGTCGTGTTCATAATTTCCATTATTCGTGCATCGCAGGGATTTCCTTTCGCGCCAAATCCGGTCGAAAACAGCCCGTTTCGAACAATGTCTTGCCCCGGTAGCGCTTCCTGTCCGACCGAATTCTTCCGGCAAAAAAAGCCATCCGGTCATCCATGAATGAATTGGGATATCCCGTTAACGGATCGGACTGGCCCTGACTCGCGGCAACATAATATCGGGCCGACTGGCTCGATGTCTGCCGCGCAATGGCATGGGCGAGCAATATACTGTGATCCGCAGTTTGAGCGGTCGCAGCACTGCTTTTATTGAAAGCCGTCCATTCCAGCGTCTTATGGGGAAAGTTCAAATCCATAGCCGCTGGTCTAGCAGCGAAGGTATAAACTTCCGTAAAAGGGTTGTTCACACCAGCTTAGGACTAGTTAAGCAATCCTTCCTTGTAATGAGCCCATGCATGCCAAAATGGCACAGATAGGGTTGCGAACGCAGAGAAGATCGCAGCACTGGCGCAAACGATAGGATTTCTCTAGGGGCATCATTATTATGACGAATATGATAAACGGAGATTTCCAGCTCGGTGACGATCTGACGGGCAAACGCATTGTCGTGGCCATGTCGGGTGGTGTCGATTCGAGTGTGGTCGCCGCCTTGGCCGCACGCACCGGCGCAGAAACCATTGGTATTACCTTGCAGCTCTACGATCATGGCGAAGCCGTGGGACGGGTGGGCAGCTGTTGTGCCGGACAGGATATTCGTGACGCGCGCGCGGTGGCCGACCGACTTGGCATTGCCCATTATGTTTTCGACCACGCCAGCCGCTTCAAGGATTCGGTGATGGATGTCTTTGCCGACGAATATATGGCGGGTCGGACACCGATTCCCTGTGTGCAGTGCAATATGGGTGTCAAATTCACCGACCTGCTGCAATTGTCCCGCGAACTGGGCGCCGATTGTCTGGCGACCGGGCATTATGTCCGCCGTGTTGATACTCCGGGCGGCGCCGAATTGCACCGGGCGCTCGATCCGGCCCGTGATCAGAGCTATTTCCTGTTTGCAACCACGCAGGATCAGCTGGACTATCTGCGCTTCCCGCTGGGCGATATGCCCAAGACGCGGGTGCGCGAAATAGCCGAAGAAATGGGACTGGCGGTGGCCTTCAAGCCGGACAGTCAGGATATCTGTTTCGTTCCCAATGGCGACTATGCCAGCGTCGTGCGCAAATTGCGCCCGGACGCGGATGATGATGGCGAGATTGTCCATATCGACGGTACGTCCATGGGCCGGCACAAGGGGCTCATCCATTATACCGTGGGTCAGCGCAAGGGACTGGAAATCGGCGGTCAGGCCGAACCGCTTTATGTGATTCGACTGGATCCGGAAGCGAAACGGGTCATTGTCGGCCCGAAAGCCGCTTTGGCGGTTGCGTCGGCCTCACTCCGGGACATTAACTGGATCGGCGGCGATTATGCCGGTCCGGTCGAGGTCAAGGTCCGGTCGATGGCAAAGCCGACGCTGGCACGGCTGGAAGGACAAAAGCTGCAGTTTCACAATCCGGAATTCGGCGTTGCGCCCGGCCAGGCGGCAGTATTCTATCACAAGGAACGGGTGCTCGGCGGCGGCTGGATCGATGGTACCAATGCGGTCGAGCAACAATGGCTAGCAGGCGCCGAGGTCTAGCCTATTCAGCCTGAAGCTGCGCGTCGGTCAGGAGCACGCAACCCCAGCCTTCGCGAAATTCGGCCGTGGCCGACTCCATCAGCAATGCGGATGCCGTCACTCTTTTGCGTTCATCGTCCAGTGACAATCCGATCACTTCCATACCCGGTTCAAAATCCTTGCTGCAATCCTCAATATCCCTGCCGCCGATATAGTGACAGGAGCAGGCCACCCGGGCGCCATAAGCGGTGCCGACGTCCAGCTGGCCTTTGATAGAGCGGTAATTATAGGCAAACAGCATGACCAGAATGAACAGGAACAGGGCTCCGGCATAAAGCGCCGCGCGCTTCCTCGTCAGGGGAGTTCGGGATGTGCCTTTTAGAGTTGCCATAGCGGCTTCTATTGGTGCAACGATACAATATGCACAAGATTAAACTCGTCCTGATCCCATCCCTTATGCTCGCCCTTTCCGGGTGCGGGGCGGCTGATGAACCCGTGGTGCCACCGCAGAAAAGCGCAGCGGAACTGGCCTATATTGCCGATGACAGCCCGGTGACCAAGGCGCGGCTGGATGCGGCGATAGCACCGCTTTTCGAAGACCCGGCGATGGCGGAGACACGGGCGCTTCTGATCATGTATCAGGGACGGGTCATCGCCGAGCGTTACGGCGAGGGATATGACGAAGACACGCGATTCATCAGCTGGTCGATGGCAAAAAGTTTTACCGGCGCGTTGATCGGGTTTCTCGTGGCAGACGGACGGCTGGTGCTTGATGATCCCGCTCCTGTTCCTGCATGGCAGAGACCCGGCGATCCGCGCGGCGACATAACGCTGCGGCATTTGCTCCATATGTCGTCCGGACTCGATCATACAGAAGTGGCAGGGGAGGAGGGAAAAACCGTGTTCGAGGCGGACACCAACCGGATGCTGTTTCTCGATGGCGCCCAGAACACCGCCGCCTATGCCGAAGCACGGCCGATGGAAGCCAAGCCGGGTGAGAAATTCGAATATAGCACTGCAACCACGATCATCCTTTCCGATATCATTACCCGCACCCTGACCCAGAGCACGGATCCCCAAGTCCGGCGGGACGTGACCCTGCGTTTCATCCGGGGGCGGTTGCTGGAACCCTTGGGAATGGATGGCACCTTTCCGGAATTTGATCCCAACGGCACCTTTCTCGGCGGCAGCTTCATTCAGGCGACAGCACGGGATTATGCAAAGTTCGGAGAATTCCTGCGCCACAATGGCGCGCGAAAAGGGGCGCAGCATTTGCCGGTCAGCTGGGTGCGGTTCATGAAGACATCATCGAAAAACGATCCGGCTTATGGCGGACATATCTGGTTGAACAAGAAACGTCCCGAGGGCCGCAATCCGGTCCTGTTCCCTGACAATGGACCCGACACCATATTTGCCGCTCTCGGACATCTCGGCCAGCAGATCGTTGTATCACCGGAACAGCAATTGACGGTGGTCCGGCTCGGCAAGACCCAGGATGATGTTCTTGCGCCTATGAGCGCTCAGATCGGCCGGATAATGGCGCTGTTTCCGATAAGGGGCTAGGCGCCGGCTGCGAGCAGGTAGCTACAGGCGGAACACGCCTTCCACCACGGTCACGCATTTCCCGCCGAGCCATGCGCGGTCGCCGTCGAGGCGGCAATTGACATAGCCCCCGCGCTGGCTCGCCTGATAGGCAGTGAAACTGTCGCGGCCCAATTGCGCGGCCCAGTACGGCGTCAGCACGGCATGGGCCGATCCGGTCACACTATCCTCGTCGACCCCGCCGCCGGGCACGAAAACCCGGCTGATCACATCGGTATCTGTTCCCGTTGCGGTGCAGATAAATTGCGCATTGCCGAGCGCCGCGAGTGCCTTGAGGTCTGGCTTGAGGGCAAGAATATCATCCGCATTGGCGTAGCGAAGAATATGATATCGGCCTTCGTGAAACTGGGTTTCAAGCGGACTGCCACCGACCAGCGCGACGATTTCGGGCACGGCTTTCGGCGCAGGGGGGTAGGCGGGAAGGTCCAGCGCATAGCCATTCCCCTCGCGTTTCACCGTCAATATGCCCGCTTTTCGTGTTCGGAACGTGACTTGTTGCCGCCCCGGCTCCTGGGCCAATATGACATGGCCGCTGGCCAGCGTCGCATGACCACAGAGCGCAATTTCTACCGCCGGGGTAAACCAGCGCAGTTCATAATCCGCACCACCGCTTTCATCGGGCAGGTAAAAGGCGGTCTCGGCAAAATTATTTTCCTCGCCAATGGCCTGCAGAATATCATCGTCCAGCCAGTTTTCGAGGGGCATGACGGCTGCCTGATTGCCACTGAAGGGACGTTCGGCAAAAGCGTCGACGTGATAATAAGGCAGGTTTGTCATGGATAGAGCAGTCCTTCTGTCCATTCGTCACCGTTGCGGACAAAGGTCCGCCGTTCGTGCAGCCGGTGTGCCCGGTCCTGCCAGAATTCAAATCGGGCCGGTGTGAGGCAATAGCCCGACCAGTGCGGCGGGCGCGGAACGTCACTGCCTTCAAATCGCTGCGACATTTCCGCAAAACGGGTCTCGAAAATTTCGCGATTCTCGAGCGGGCGGGATTGGTCCGACGCCCACGCCCCGAGCTGGGAATCCCGGCTGCGGGTGGCAAAATAGGCATCTGCCGTGGCGTCCGGTACTGTCGAAATGTGTCCCTCTATCCGGATCTGGCGACGCAGACTTTTCCAGTGAAACAATATCGCGGCCTTGGGGTTTTCGGCGATATCGCCGGCCTTGTTGCTTTGCTGGTTGGTGTAGAAGACAAAGCCATCGGGGCCATGGCCCTTCAGTAATACCATCCGCGCTGAAGGCTGCCCGTCGGCGCCAGCGGTGGCAATGGTCATGGCATTGCTGTCATTGATTTCGGTTGCGCGCGCTTCGGCGAACCAGCTCTCGAAGAGGGAAAATGGATCGGTCATGACCTGTTCTGTACCATCCTGCCGACGTCCCGCAAGCAAACAAAATTTTGCTCTGCGACAAGATGTAGCTTTCTGCTAGGATCATCCGGAAGGGGCGCGGGTGATGGACTGGGATCTGGTTTTTACAATTGCCAATAATTATGCATTGTTGATGTGGGTGATCCTCGCGTTGGCACCGCGGCGCGATATGATTATGACCGGCCTGTTCTACGGAGGCATAGGTCTTCTGGCATGCGCCTATGCGGTGACCATCATTCCGTTGATGACGGGTCTGATTGACGGTGGCAGTGGTGGTGGCGCGCCGGATTTCACGACCCTGGCGGGTGTCCAGCAACTGCTTGCGAGTCCCGGCGGCGCTACCGTGGGATGGATTCACTATCTCGCCTTTGATCTGTTTGTCGGTCTATGGGTGGCGCGCAATGCGGATAAATACGGGTTTGCACGCTGGCTGCAGATACCTATTCTGTTGTTTGTTCTCATGTTGGGACCATTGGGGCTGGTTCTGTATCTGCTTTTGCGCTTCACGCGGCACAACAAGGTTGCAGACGCCGTTGTACCCGAATAAAACAGCGGAGTTGAAAATTGGCGAATAATTCCAATCTCTGCACGGTAAGGATTTGAAAAAGGCTAAATAATGAAAGATCCCTATCAAGCATTGGGTGTTGCCAAGGGCGCTAGCGATAAGGAGATCAAATCCGCATATCGCAAGCTCGCCAAGGAACTGCACCCGGACAAGAACAAGGATAATCCAAAGGCGACGGAGCGTTTCTCCGACGTCACCAAGGCTTATGACTTGTTGCTGGACAAGGACAAGCGTGCGCAATTTGATCGCGGCGAGATTGATGCGGACGGTAATCCTACCGCACCCTTCGGTTATGGCGGCGGTGGCGGATATCAGCGCGGCCCGGCGGGGCAGCAACATGATTTCGGCAATGCAGGCGCGGACTTCGGTGATATTTTCGAGGGTCTTTTTGGTGGCGGCGGTGGCGGCGGTTCGCCTTTCGGTGGCCGACAGCGCAGCGCACCACCGGCCAAGGGCGCCAATGTCGCTTATCGGCTGAATGTCGAATTTGTCGCTGCCGCGACGCTGCAGAAGCAACGCATTACGCTGGAAGATGGCAAAACTATCGACCTCAGCCTGCCCAAGGGCGTCGAGGAGGGCACCCAGATGCGCCTCAGCGGCAAGGGGCGACCGGGGCCGGGTGGCAATGGCGATGCAATTGTCACCATTCACATCAATCCGCATCCCTTTTATGAACGCGATGGCGACAATATCAGGCTGGATCTGCCGATCAGTCTGAAAGAAGCGGTTGAAGGTGCCAAGATCAAGGTCCCTACGGTCGACGGACCGGTCATGCTTTCGATCCCCGCCGGATCGGATTCTGGCAAGACATTGCGTCTCAAAAACAAGGGCTTTACCGGAAAATCCGGTGTTCGCGGCAATCAGCTGGTCACCTTGATGATCGTTTTGCCGAAACATGATGAAAAGCTCGCGGAATTTGTGAAAGGTTGGAAACCGGAAGGCAATCCTCGCGCCAGCCTGGGTGTGTAGGCTTGGCCCCGAACCCGATGTCAGAGCTTTCTCCCGAAGCCCGCCGCGAAGGGAAACGGGCGTCGGGAGCATCCGGCAATAGCGGCGCTGACACAATGGCCGATGAAAGCCCGTTTCGCCGGGCCTTGATCATTCTCGAGCGTACCGCTGTCGGCGTCTATTATGACGGGTTCACCTTTGCGGGGAATTTCGCCTATCTGTCGCTGCTCGCGGTCTTTTCCTTCTTCATCGTTGCCGCCGCAATTGTCGGTGGTTTCGGACAGACGGCAATCGGCACCGATTTTGTCGAGGCTTTCCTGGTCACCGTTCCGCCTTCGGTTGCCGCCGCCCTGCATGATCCGATCCGGGACGCGATGACGGCACGAACCGGGCCTTTGCTCTGGTTCAGCGCGATCGTCGGGTTGTGGACAACGACGAGCCTGATCGAAACGATCCGGGAGATTCTCCACCGTGCTTACGGCGTTCAGGCGCAGCGCGCATTTTGGGAATATCGCCTGACATCGATCATGCTCATTCTCTTGTCGGTATTCTTCGCGATGCTGGCGTTGAGTGCGCAATTTATCGTGGCGGGCATCACCGGCTTCCTCGGCACCTATTTTCCTGCGGTCGAAAGTGATGCACTGTGGCTTTCCCTGTCCAGCGCGATCCCGTTTTTGGTATTATTTGCCACGCTTTATCTATTGTTCCGCCTGTTGACCCCGCGGCAATATAGGCCCCGCCAATATCCCAAATGGCCGGGCGCCGTCTTCATCAGCGGCTGGTGGCTGATGATCACCGGACTGTTGCCGGTTTTCCTGAAATATGCGGCCAATTACCAGCTCACCTATGGCAGCCTCGCGGGGGTTATCATCACGCTGATTTTTTTCTATCTGGTCGGACTGGGCATGGTAATCGGCGCAGAGATTAATGCGGCTCTCGCCGAAAGACCGTCGCGCAACGAGACAGGCGAATGATCCGCTGGAAAATCATCCTGATAGCGTTTATCAGCGGCGATTATCGGATTTCAGGAGACCAGAGCGATGAGTGATTTAATGAAGGGCAAGCGGGGCCTGATCATGGGGCTTGCGAACAACAAGTCGCTTGCCTGGGGTATCGCCCAGCGTCTCGCCGCAGATGGTGCGGAACTCGCGATCAGCTATCAGGGCGAGGTGATGGCCAAGCGTGTCAACCCGCTTGCAGAGCAATTGGGCTGCGATTTTCTGATCGACTGCGACGTCAGCGACATGGGGCAGCTCGACGCAGCATTTGCAGAGATCGAGAAACGCTGGGGCAAGCTGGATTTTGTCGTTCATGCAATCGGCTTCACCAACAAGGAAGCATTGCGCGGCAAATATTTCGATGTGACCCTCGACGATTTTCTGATGACCATGAATATCAGTGTCTACAGCTTCACCGCCGTTGCAAAGCGCGCTGCGGCCCTGATGAGCGCAGGCGGGTCCATGCTAACCTTGTCCTATTATGGTGCCGAAAAAGTCATCCCGCATTATAATGTTATGGGCGTGGCCAAGGCGGCACTGGAAGCGTCCGTCAAATATCTTGCAAATGATGTCGGTCCCGATGGCATCCGGGTCAATGCGATTTCTGCCGGACCGATCAAGACACTGGCGGCCTCCGGCATTGGCGACTTCCGCTATATTTTGAAATGGAACGAGCTGAATGCGCCGCTGCGCCGCAATGTGACAATCGACGACGTCGGCGGTTCCGCGCTCTATTTCCTGTCAGATCTTTCCGCTGGCGTGACCGGTGAAACCCATCATGTCGATGCCGGCTATCACACCGTTGGCATGAAGCAGGAAGACGCGCCGGATATCGCGCTGGATTGATGATCACCGCTTTGCACCATGTCCAGCTGGCCATGCCCGAAGCAGGAGAAGTCCAGGCGAGGGGGTTTTATGGCGACCTTCTGGCCATCCCTGAGCGCCAAAAACCGGCAGAGCTTCGGAGCAAAGGGGGCTGCTGGTTCGAAGATTCAAACGTCCGTGTACATTTGGGAGTCGAAGGCGATTTTCGGCCAGCACAAAAGGCACATCCGGCTTTTCAGACAAGTGATTTTGACAAGTTGCGAAAAAAGCTGGAAAATGCCGGAGTTCTAATACAATCAGCCGATGCGATAGATCAGCACGCCCGCTTCTTTGTGAATGATCCGTTCGGTAACAGAATTGAATTTATCAACGCGGAGAGCGAGTTTTGAGTTTCAACACCTTCGGCCATGCCTTTCGCTTTTCCACCTGGGGAGAAAGCCACGGACCCGCGCTCGGCGCGCTGGTTGACGGCTGCCCGCCCGGACTGTCACTGAGCAAAGCCGACATCCAGCCGTTTCTCGATGCGCGCCGGCCCGGCCAGTCCAAATATACGACCCAGCGGCAGGAGCCTGATCAGGTCAAAATTCTCTCGGGTGTTTTCGAGGGGAAGACGACAGGCACGCCAATTTCGCTGGTGATCGAAAATGTCGATCAACGGTCCAAGGACTATAGCGAAGTGGCCAAAGCCTATCGTCCTGGTCATGCCGACTTTGCCTATGACCAGAAATACGGCTTTCGCGACTATCGCGGCGGCGGTCGTTCCAGCGCTCGCGAAACCGCTGCACGAGTAGCCGCCGGTGCGGTCGCACGGCTGGTAATTCCGGACGTGTCGATTCGCGCCTGGGTTGCGGAAATCGGCGGGGATGCCATTGATCCGGCGAATTTTGATGCCAATGAAATCGGCAATAATCCGTTTTTCTGCCCCGACGCCGAAGCCGCGAAGCGGTGGGAAGCGCTGGTCGATGGTGCGCGCAAGGATGGCAGCAGCATCGGTGCGATTATCGCCTGCGAAGCGACCGGTGTGCCCGCCGGATGGGGTGCACCAATCTATGCCAAGATGGATAGCGAGATTGCCGCGGCGATGATGACGATCAACGCGACCAAGGGGGTCGAAATCGGTGACGGTTTTGCCGCCGCCCGTCTGCGCGGCGAAGAAAATGCCGACGCGATGCACCCTGGCAACAGCGGACCGCGATTTGACTCCAATCACGCAGGCGGCACCGCAGGCGGAATATCCACCGGGCAACCGATTTTCTGCCGGGTGGCGTTCAAACCGACCAGCTCCATATTGACTCCGGTGGCAACCGTCACGCCGGAGGGCGAGGCAACCGAAATATCGACCAAGGGCCGGCACGACCCCTGTGTCGGCATTCGCGGCGTTCCGGTCGTCGAGGCGATGATGGCCGTGGTGCTCGCGGATCAGAAAATGTTGCATCGGGCGCAATGCGGATGAAAAATCTGTTCAGACTGGCAACCTTTATGCTTGCTCCGCTCTTGTTGCTGGGGGCTACAGATGAAAAACCCCGCCTGAGCTTCCAGGGACTGGGCCCCCTGAAAATCGGAATGAGTGAAGCCGCGCTTGAGAAACTGGGTTTCAGTGATCCCTATCGATCGGCAGACTGGCAAGCCGACGAAGACTATGAAGCTTGCCACCATCTTTCCAATGAGACGGATTATCCCGGGGTTAGTTTCATGATCAACGATGGCAGGCTGGTGCGTATTGGTATCGGTGCAAATGACGCTGGCATCAGGTGGAAGACGCTATCCGGTGCTTCCATCGGCATGACCGAGACAGAAGTCGCGTCGCTTTATGGCGACTGGATGAAAATTGACCATCATCCCTATCTTGGCGATGCAGGATCCTATCTCATTCTCGACTCAAGCGACGGACACTACCGGATGATATTCGAGACGGCGGCTCCCGATGGCAGCGGCGAGCAATTTTCGTCAAAGCCGTCCCGCGGACCCAATGCCAATAAACGAGTCACCGATTTCCGTTCCGGTCTCGCCGAACCGGTGAGCTATATTGAAGGCTGTTCCTGATTCATGTTCGATCTCATTCTTCATGTCGTCAACGAATATATTCAGGCGAACAAGGCGATTATCGGTCTGGTCATCCTTGGCTTTCTGTTCGCCGGGTTCATCATGGAGCGATTTCCGGCTGCGGTGGTCGCGGTGCTCGGCGCCTGTATGTTCCTGTTTCTCGGGATTATCGATTCTGACGGCCTTTTTTCGGTTTTCTCCAACACCGCGCCGATCACCATTGCCGCGATGTTCATACTTTCGGGTGCGTTGCTGAGGACGGGGACGATCGACGCGATCGCCGGGTTCATCATAAAGCGTGCCAAGCGCCACCCCAAACTGGCGGTTGCCGAGATGTTTCTCGGCGCTTTTGTCGCGTCTGCCTTCATGAACAATACGCCGGTTGTGATCGTCCTGATTCCGATCATCCTTCGGCTGTCACGGGCGACCGGTTTCTCGTCCAAGAAACTGCTGATTCCGCTCAGCTTCATCTGCATATTGGGCGGTACCACGACGTTGATCGGTACCTCGACCAACCTCATTGTCGATGCTGTGGCCCGGGAACAAGGTCTGACCGGTTTCGGAATTTTTGAAATCACCCCTTATGGTCTGATCGCAGCGGTTGCGGGTACGATCATGATGGTCCTGTTCAGCAGCTGGTTGCTTCCCGGCGGTGACGTCAAAGGCCAGTTTGACAGTAGCGACGAAAGCGCTTTTCTCACCGAATTGACCGTTCGAAACAAAGCCTCGGTGATTGGCAAGAAGCTTTCTGCCGTCTCCGAATTGCGGCGGGCCGGACTGGAAGTCACGGCGGTCAAGCGGCTCAGCAGCTATATTCGCCATGATCTTGATTTTCACGAACTGCGGGCGGGCGACCGGATTGTCGTGCAACTGGATCTGGCCGAACTCATTTCCTTGCGAGAATCAGAAGATTTCAAGGTCGGTATCGTTCATAAAGGTGATGTCGGCGCCTTGGGCGAGGAACTGGTCGAGGCGACAGTCGCCCCCAGTCATCCCGCCATCGGCAACCGCCTGTATGATATTCCCTTCCTTTCGCAGCTCAACGTGCGCGTCTTGGGGATGACCCGCTATCGGAACCTGCCACGGTCCGATCTCACCAATGCGCGCATACACGCGGCAGATCGGCTGCTGGTAACCGGTTCCAGCGACGATATTCACCGCATGTATCAAAACCCCAATCTGTTCGGCGTCGGCCAGACCAAAATCCGCGCCTTCCGCCGGGACCGGGCACCGATTGCGATTGGCGCACTGGTCGCGGTGGTGGTTCTTGCCGCGCTCAATATCATTCCGCTTGCGGTTGCCGCCATATTGGCCGTCGGTGCGATCCTGCTCGCCCGCTGCATCGACGCGGAAGAGGCCTGGGGTTCGATCGACGGCAATGTTCTGGTTCTGATTTTTGGCATGCTTGCGGTGGGACTCGGCCTGCAGCAGGCTGGCAGCGTCGATCTCATTGTCCGGGAAATGACTCCCTATTTGCGGGAAGTACCACCCTGGGGACTGGTGTTTGCGATCTATGTTTTTTCGGTGATCATGACCGAGATTGTGACCAACAATGCGGTTGCGATCATCATTACGCCGATCGCCATAGCATTGGGCACTGATCTGGGGGTTGATCCCCGGCCTCTGGTGATCGCTGTCATGTTCGCGGCTTCGGCCAGTTTCGCGACGCCGATCGGCTATCAAACCAATACTCTGGTCTATGCAGCGGGCAATTACCGCTTCACCGACTTCTTCAAGGCCGGTATTCCGCTCACCTTTGGCGTCGGTTTGTCGACCTGCCTGGCGATCAGCTTCTGGATGTAGCCTGTCCCT
>CAJQNR010000142.1 GCA_905479715.1 uncultured Sphingorhabdus sp. | reverse complement strand
GAGGAATTACGCGGCCAGCTTGTGCCAATTCTCACCAGAATGATAAGCGACTATTTCCCGTGGGGAAGTGGATTTGGCAGTTTTGAGCATGTATACCGGATATATGAACCCCAGGAGTTTCTAAGCCCCAATTATCTTAATCAGGCCCATAATGATTGGCTGCAATTCTCCATCGAAGGCGGTCTTCCAGCCATATTGATTGCAGCTGCGGCAATTATCTGGGGCGGCAAACAGATTTTCATTCTGGCCAAAAACTGGACCCATTCGCGCTACACCAAATATTATGCGGTCATGGCCGCAATAGTCATGCTATTATTCTTGGCGGGCAGTATCGTTGATTATCCTTTACGTGTGCCCTCGTTAATCGCCCTGTTTGCGGTGATGGCATGTATTTTTGGCGACAATATGCAGGCTGTTCAGCGCAATGCAATTAAAGCCCAATCATGAACCTTACATATTGTCATTAGGCTCACCTCGTCTATGAACAGTTTACGCAATAATCGGTTTCGTCTAACCGGGCTCAAAATCTATGGAAACTTTTGATAATGATGAAACGCCTATCCATCTTATTCTTGGCTCTCCTATTATCTGCGTGTGGCGGGTCGACCATTCTTGGCGGTAGCCCCAACGTAACGGTCGTGTCCAGTGAGGGACTTCCCGAGCCAACGCGAGTGGACTTGTTAAGCTCCAATCGCCCCTATCTTATCGGACCGTTTGATAAGCTCAAAATCGATGTTTTCGGCATCGAAGATTTGAGCAAGGAAGTTCAGATTGATGCCAGTGGTCGGCTTTCATTCCCGCTGATCGGTGTAGTAGAAGCATCTGGGCTAACCCCCGACGAACTGGCCAATGAATTGGAAAAGCGTTTGCAGGGTCGCTATGTTCGCGAACCTCAGGTCACGGTCAATCTTGAGGAAACGGTCAGTCAGGTGATCACAGTTGACGGACAAGTTGAAAAACCCGGTCTATATCCGGTCATTGGCCGTATGACGCTGATGCGGGCGGTTGCCACATCTGGCGGCGCGTCCGAATTCGCAAAGCTCAACGATGTCGTAATTTTCAGAAGTGTCAACGGTGAGCAGATGGCCGGTCTCTATAATCTGAAAGCTATTCGTCGCGGCGCTTATTCCGATCCTGAAGTCTTTGCAAATGATGTCATAATTGTGGGCGATTCGCAGGCGCGTCGATTGTTCCGCGACCTGATTCAAGCGTCTCCGCTGATCACCACTCCGCTGATCATATTGTTTAGAAACTAATAGATGGTACACATAGTCTGCGTATGAACAACATTTTATCTAGCGATAGGTTATCTAATGGTGGCCGGACCGTCTCAGCTGACGTCGATCCCTATGAGGATGTAGCGCACGAAACGCCGATATTGATCCTATATTGGCAAGCCGTGCTGCGCCACAAGATAGCGATTGCGATTATCGTTGCCGCATGTATCGCGCTCGGCATTATCATCACCTTGCTTATGACGCCTTATTATACGTCCACAGCAATGGTCGAGATCAGCCGCGAACAGGATAAGGTCACGAATGTCGAGGGTGTTACGGCATCCGACAGCGTCGGGCAGAATCTGGAGTTTTATCAGACGCAATATTCTTTGCTGGAATCACGCTCCCTTGCAGAGCGCGTCGTTCGTGCCAGAAACCTCTCGGCCAATGACCGCTTTTTTGAAACCTTTGATGTTGATCCGGACAATAGCGGTCTTTTAGCAGGGGATTCCAACTCACAAACCGCTGCGCAGCGTGATGCCCGGTTCAAACTGGCGGCTGATATTCTGCAGGATCATATCAGTATATCACCGATCCGCGGATCCAGCTTGGTCGAAATCAATTTCGAGAGCCCCAGCTCCACTCTTTCGGCACAAATTGCCAATACATGGGTTGAGCAATTCATCGCATCCAATCTTGACCGGCGCTTCAGTTCAACTGCGGATGCTAGAAAATTTCTTGAAACCCAATTGGCGGAACTAAAGCAAAAGCTTGAAGATTCGGAACGCAACCTATCCTCCTATGCGGATAATAAAGAGATTATCACACTGACATCGGAACAGACCCCGGATGGTAAGACGGTTTCCCGAAAAACACTCGCTTCCGCAAATCTCGAAGCCCTCAATTCCGCCCTGGCACAAGCAACCGCCGACAGGATAGCCGCTGAAAGTGAAGCCCGAGGGCGAGCCGGCAACAAATATGCTCTCAGTAATATGACACTTAATAACCTTCGCGAAGAGCGCGCAAAGGTCCAGGCAGAATATGCCAAGCAGCTGGTTCTGTTTGAGCCCGAATATCCTGCTGCAAAAGCACTCGCTACACAGATTGCCGCTCTCGACAAGAGCATTGCTGCCGAAGAAGCGCGTTCACGCACGGGTACAACATCACGCTATCAGGAAGCGCTGGAACGCGAACAACAGCTGCTTGCCCAAGTTAATGGTTTGAAAGATGAATTTAGCGGCGAACGGCGCGACTCGATCCAATATAATATTTTCCAGCGCGAGGTGGACACTAACCGGCAACTTTATGACGGATTGCTCCAACGCTACAAAGAAATCGGAGTAGCAGGTGTTGGCACCAATAACATCTCTGTCGTTGACCGCGCGCAACCGTCGAAATCGCCTTCAAGCCCCAAGCTAATACTTAATATCGCGCTTGCTATATTGGCGGGCCTAGGCTTGGCCGCTGCCTATGTGTTCATCATGGAACAGATTGACCAAACGATCAAAGATCCGTCCGACCTGAAATCAAAGCTTGGTATTGCGCCGCTTGGTTCGATCCCGGACCTAGACAAGGAAGATATAATCAATTCCCTCAGCGACAAAAAATCAGTCGCATGGGAAGCCTATCTGTCGATCCGCACAAGTCTTGCCTTCCTGACAGATCATGGTGTGCCAAGGTCGTTCTTGCTTACCAGTACGCGACCTAATGAAGGTAAGAGTACGTCCGCATTCGCCCTCGCGGCGGTCCTTGCTAGTACCAAGAAGCGGATATTACTTATCGATGGCGATATGCGTAATCCATCCCTGCATCAGATGCTGGGTGAAGAAAATGCGAATGGCTTGAGCAATTATCTGGCAGGCGAAAACGATCTGGACAAGTTGATTCACAAAGAAAGCGCTTTTGGCTTTGACTCCATGGCGGCAGGACCAATACCACCCAATGCCGCCGAGCTTTTAAGCAGCTCACGCATGAGCGAGCTGGTCGCCAAGCTTGCCGATACCTATGATACCGTCATAATTGACGCCCCGCCGGTTCTGGGACTTGCGGATATTCCTTTACTGGCCGATTCCGTGGAGGGTGTGATCTATACTATTGAAGCAGGCGGCGTGAAACTGCGCGGTGTCCAATCGGCGATCCAACGTGTCCGCAGCTCGCACGCTCATATATTTGGCGGCATCGTGACCAAAATTCAGCCACAACATTCTGGCTATGGATATGGTTATGCCTATCAGTATAGCTACGGAAACAAAGCCGCCGATCCAGCCTGATGCTGTTATAGGAAACTAGGTTGCTATGTTAAAAACCGGCATCATATGGATATCAGGTCTGGCGATCGCTCTGGTTTCGGGACTAACCGCCATGGGTGCAATCGCAAAGAACAAAGTCCCCGAACTGGCCATCACCTTGCCCCCGACGAACGGATATGCTGCCGAGAACGTAGCATCAAAATCTGTCCAGATGGCTATCGTCGAAAATGCGGGGCAATTTCCTGATCAAATCGATCCGGAAGTGACCGAACTCGCGAGGCAGGCTTTTCTTGCCGAACCCGTCACACCGGAAGCTGTTGCAGTGCTTGCGCTAAGCGGAGCGGAACAGAACAAGCGCGAGTTGATGGGCGACGCATTGTCGCTCACGCGGCGGCAACCGCTCATCACCACGTGGATGATCGCCGATAGCGGAGCGCAAAAAAATATTCCGGCTCTTTTGGACCATTATGACAGTATGTTACGCACGAACAGGTCTGCTGCATCAGCAATCATTCCGGTGATGGCAGAGGCACTTGCCGACGAAACCTTCATAGCTCCATATACCAGTTTACTGGGAAAACAGCCGCCCTGGGCGTCACGATTCTGGGGAGCCGTCGTGCGCACACCGGAAGCCATAGGCAATGCTGCACGCTTGCGCGAGGCGTTGTACAGGCCGGATGAGAATGACGCTATCTACCGAGACGCCGGCCTGATCCGCACACTCATCTTCAACCAGCATTTCGAGACAGCCGAAGATTTATACCATCTTTTAGCAGGGAAGAAAGAAAACAGTTCTTTCGTAAAAAATGGATCTTTCGATGCAGAGCCGGAATTTTATCCTATCGATTGGCAGCTATTCTCCACCGGAGAATATGGCGCCGCAGTCACGGGCGGCAAGCTACAATTAAGCGCTATCCAGAACTCCGGTGGCCTGTTTGCAAGGCAACTCGTCAAATTGCCGGCGAAGATAGTGAAACTGGACATAAAACCTCGCGACCCCATCCCTGACAATGCGCGGATAATCATCAGCCTGAGATGCGCGCAAACCATGGATAATGCGCCGCAGACAATCAGAATCCCGATGGAAAGAGAAATCAAGGATCTTCAAATAAACAACGCAACGTCGGGGTGCAGCTTTTATTGGATGGAAATCAGTGGCCGCGCCTCGGAAAATGGGGGTGGTTTCGATAT
>CAJQNR010000141.1 GCA_905479715.1 uncultured Sphingorhabdus sp. | reverse complement strand
ACAGCGTTCCACCTCACGATGTTCAATCAGCGCAGGCTTCACCGCGCGAAATTGTGAATGCATGTACCTCATAACCAAGCCCCTTGGCAGAGGACTTAGCATATTATAGTCAACAAATGGTTAACGCGTGTAAATTGCGTTTTATGCCTGTAAATTTGGCAGCCACGGTCATTCCGCAGCTTCGAGTGAAGGCTCTCTATTGTCAGCGCCCTGTTGCGAATTGGGGCCGTAAAACTGGATCACCCCGTCGTCGACCGGATCGTTGAGCAATATCTTCTTGTCGAACAGATAATCCTGATTGAGCTTCCACGGCATCGCGGTGCTGTTGCGCGGCAACTCGTGGATCGACCGCTGGAGATAGCCCGACGAGAAATCGAACAGTTCCTCCTGCTCCAGTTCCTTCCCCAACACCGGATTGGCGATCCGCGTCGCGGTCGCGTCCATATGGTTCAGGACACGGCAGGTATATTCCGACACGATATCCGCCTTGAGCGTCCAGCTCGCGTTGAGATAACCGAAGACGATCGCCAGATTGGGAATGTCGGAAAACATGCAGCCCTTGTAATAATAATGGTCGGGCCAGTGCACCGGCTTGCCATCAACGGAAAACGCAACCTTGCCGGCGACTGCCAGCTTCAGTCCCGTCGCCGTCACGATGATATCCGCATCGATCGTTTCTCCGGATTTCAGCTTGATGCCGCTTTCGGTCACGGTATCGATATGGCCGGTTTTCAGATCAGCCCTGCCCGCGGCGATCGCCTTGAACATATCGCTGTCGGGAACCAGGCACAAGCGCTGCTCCCACGGGCCGTATGGCGGCGTGTAATCTTCCTTCACATATTTGTCACCGAGCTCTTTCCTGAGCGGCTTTTCCAGCTTGTCGATGACCTTTTGCGGATTGTCCCGTGCTGTGCGGAAGGTGATGTCCTGCATCCAGACATTTTTCTTGCGAATGATGGCATAGGCCCATTTTTCCGGCATGATCTTGCGCAGGAAATTGGCCAGCGCGTCTTTCGCCGGGCGCGCTGCATACCAGGTCGGCGTGCGCTGGAGCATCGTCACATGACTGGCTTTCTCCGCCAGGACCGGAACGATCGTCACTGCGGTCGCACCGCTGCCGATGATCACCACCTTCTTGCCGCTATAATCAAGATCCTTGGGCCAGAATTGCGGATGAACCACCTCGCCCTTGAAATTCTGCAGACCCTCTATCTGCGCGTCATAGGGTTTATCATAATCATAATAGCCGGCGCCCATATAGACGAAATTGGCATATATCGTGACCTGGCTGCCGTCGGATTTCTCCGCCGTCACGGTCCAGCGCGCATCCTCGCTCGACCAACTGGCCGACAGCACCTTGTGGCCGAACCGAATATGTTTTTCCAGATCATGCTTGGCCTTGATCCGGTGGAGATATTTCATGATCGAGGGGCCGTCGGCGATCGCCTTCTGCTCGGTCCACGGCTCGAACTTGAAACCCAATGTGTGCATGTCGCTGTCGCTGCGGATGCCGGGATATTGAAACAGGTTCCAGGTCCCGCCAATCTCGTCACGCCGCTCGACGATGGCAAAGCTCTTGCCCGGACATTTGTCGCGCAAATGCACCGCCATCCCGATTCCGGATATTCCGGCACCGACGATCATTACATCAACCGATTCCGCTGCCACACTGCTATTATTCACGATCTGAGTCGCCATTGCCGTCTCTCCCAGCTTTTTTTCATCTTATGCCATTGCCGGGAACGAGTTGCAATTGGCAATTTAATTGGACGGTTAAGGCATGGTCAGAAGGACCGTCCAAGAGCTGGGTTATTTTGGATTTCCGAGCTTTTGGGCATTATCGACAGCATCTGCTGGAGCCGCCAAAACATCGCGCAGGGATCGAATGGATAGGGTTGGCCAACAGACCATCATCGCATTGCCGGCGAATCACCTCAGACGAAGTTTGATGACGGCTTTGGCGCAACCCCTGTCATAATTGTTAGTCAAAACTTGCTCCAGAAATACAGTTTTGCGCCGCAGCCTAATTCTTTAGTTAGTAGCGGATCCCGTAACGTCATTCATTATCAAGGGGCAGAGCTAGCACCCTAATTCCATGCAAAAAAAGGAATAGGGCGCTGAAACGAAAATCGTTTTTATCTGCGCATGGGAGAGAACTGACATGACAAAGGTAACACCACAAAACCATCTATTTTTTACGCGAAAAAAACTATTGGCGGGCCTCTTGAGCTCGACCGTAACCATCGGCGCCTGCGGGTTCAGCGCGCCGGCTTTCGCCCAGGATACGCTGGAAGACGAAGGCACCAGCAACATCATCATCGTCACCGCACGCAAGCAGAATGAAACACTGCAGGAAACGCCGGTTACCGTCACCTCGATTGGTGGCGATACGCTCGATAAATTCCAGGTCAACGAAGTCGCCGATGTCGTCAGCCGCATTCCCGCGCTGAACGTTCAGGTCGGCGGGTCCGGGGCTGGTGGCCAGATCAGCCTGCGCGGTGTCGGCACGACCAATATTTCCGCTGCCTTCGACTCTGCGGTCGCCTTTGATTTCGACGGTGTCTCGATGAGCACGATGCGGCTGGTCCAGGCCTCCTTCTTCGACGTCGAGCAGATCGATGTTCTGAAAGGTCCGCAATCCCTGTTCTTCGGCAAAAGCGCCTCGGCCGGGGTCTTCTCGGTCCGCTCCGCCAATCCGACGGCCGACTGGGAAGTCGGTGGCAAGGCCTCTTATGAATTTGAAGAGGAAGGCTATACCGTCGGCGGCTATATTTCCGGGCCGATCAGCGACACGCTCGGCGTTCGCGTCGCGGCCCAATATCAGAATATCGACAAATATGTCGAACTGGAAGCGGGCACGCCTTCGGTCTTTGCCGACAGCGGCAAGGGGCTGAAGAATTTCGTTGGCCGGGTGACATTGCAATGGGATCCGACCGACAATTTCTCCGCCAATCTGAAGCTCAACTATAATCACAATTTCGGCGACAGCCTGCTCGGCCATTCGGATATCGATTGCGGGGCCAACGGGGTTGCGGATGATGTCTTCCTGGCGGTGCCCGGCGTTTCGATCCCGTCCAACTCGACCTGTGACATCCAGGACGGGCTCTATCCCCATCCCGACGGCCACCCCGACCTGCTGGTCATCGCCCCCGGCACCACCGGCGCGGATCGCTATACCGGCCAATCCTATAACGAGACCAACACCGTCTTCGTCCGGCTGGCGATGGACCTGCAGCTCAGCGACACTTTGACCCTGTCGACGGTCAGCGGCTTTCTCGATCTCGACAACGAACATGCCGATCAATTCAGCTATGTCGGCATATTGGCCAATGGCGATCCCGGCGGCCTGCCCGCGCCATTCACCGATTCCCTTACCCAGCATACCCAGGAAATCCGTCTGACCAGCGACTTTGACGGGATGTTCAATTTCATGGTCGGTGGTTTCTGGGAAAGCCGCAGCCAGCCGCTTCAGACGTCGCAAAACGCCTTTATCGGCTCGTTCATCTTCCCGGATTCCCGCGGCATCACCTATGACTGGGTCGCCGACCGCACGACCAAGAGCGAGGCGCTGTCCTTCTTCGGCAGCATGAGCCTCGACCTCACCGACCAGCTCGAACTCTCCGGCGGCGTCCGCTGGACCGACGAGCAGAAAACGCACAGAACCTCCTTTCCGTTCGTGCACAATGCCCTGACCTTCCTCAACGGTATTGTCGGCGGCATCGGTCTGGTGGTTCCCGAAGGCTTCCAGACCGGCCCGGTGAAATTCTCCGACAGCAATATCTCGCCGGAACTGACGCTAAAATATCAGGCAACCCCG
>CAJQNR010000140.1 GCA_905479715.1 uncultured Sphingorhabdus sp. | reverse complement strand
TGGGTCGCGATCTGCAGGCGATTGACTGCAGCGCTGCCGGTCTGGATATTCTGGGTATTGCCAGCTTCGCGGAACTCCCGCAGGGCGCGCCGGGAACCTGTGTGGTGCCGCACCATCGAGCGTTTTTCGCGGAAGCCACGCGAAAGGCGTTTGAACTGCGGTCCAGCGACGATTTGATTCCGCTCGAAGTGCAGTTGGCGTTGCCGAACGGGCGTTTGATGCTGGCATCATGCAGTATGGCGCCTTTAGCCAATCCCGAGGGTGACATTGATGCCGTCATGATATCTTTTCAGGATATAACCGCACAAAGAGCCACCGAGAACAAGCTGAGTCAGGCTGCTTCGATATTGAAATCGATCCTGAAAACCATACCCGATGCCATGGTCGTGATTGATGAGACCGGCCTGATAAGCTCGTTCAGCGCCACGGCCGAGAAAATGTTCGGATATGAGCATGACGAAATAATCGGCCAGAATGTCAGATTGTTGATGCCGGAGCCTTTCCGGTCCTCACATGATGATTATCTGCAGCATTATATCGAGACCGATGAAAAACGGATCATCGGCATCGGACGTACCGTGGTCGGAAGCCGGAAAGACGGAACCACCTTTCCGCTGCAGCTGGAAGTCGGGGAAGCGAGAATTGGTGAAGAGCGATATTTTACCGGCTTTATCATCGACCTGACCGAGAAAAAGCAGACCGAAGCCGAGGTGCAGGCGCTGCAGGCCGATCTGGCGCACGCCTCCCGCCTGAGCGCGGTCGGGACATTGGCCTCTTCGCTCGCCCATGAAATCAATCAGCCGCTCACCGCGATCGCCAATTATCTTTCGGCTGCCCGCGATATGGTGGATGGTGACCTGTCCGAGAATCGGGAGTTTTTCCGGGAAGCGCTGCAGGAAAGCGTCGCCGAAAGCCTGCGGGCGGGGACGATTGTCCGGCGGCTGCGGGAATTCGTATCACGCGGAGAGATCAACCGGCGGGTTCTGTCCATCGCCCAGGTGGTGGAAGATGCCACGGTTCTGGGCCTGATTGGCGCCCAGGAAAAAGGGGTTCAGTTTTCGATCGATATTGCGCCTGATACCAATCATGTGTTTGTCGATCGCGTGCAGATCCAGCAGGTCATGGTCAATCTGATGCGCAATAGTATCGAGGCAATGGCGGATAGCGTCCGGAAAGCGCTCCATATCGGCGTGACGTCGCTAGATGAAGAGCATGTGGAGATTGCCATTTCGGATAGCGGATCGGGTATTGACGAGGAGATGACAGACCGGATATTTGACCCATTTGCCAGCACCAAGGGCGACGGTATGGGGCTCGGCCTGTCGATATGCCGGACGATCATCGAAGCCCATGGCGGAACAATTCAGGCGGCACCCAATCCGGATGGCGGAACCATATTCCGGATAACGTTGGAAAAGGCGGAGCAGGAGCAGGACGTTGACGGATGAACGGATAGTCTATGTTGTCGATGATGATGATTCCGTAAGACGATCGGCCGCGTTCATGCTGCGGCACGCCGGATTCAAGGTGCGTCCGGTAGAATCAGGGGTCGAGTTTCTCAAGCTGGCGAAGGACGCAGAACGGGGTTGTGTGCTGCTCGATGTGCGGATGCCGGACATGGATGGTCCCGAGGTCCAGCAGCAGATGATCAAAGAGGGTATCGATATGCCGGTGGTGATCCTGACCGGCCATGGCGACGTTGACATCGCGGTCCAGACGATGCGCGCCGGGGCGATCAATTTCCTCGAGAAACCCTATGAGAAAGAAGCTTTGATCGCCGCCATGGAAGAGGCGTTCAAACGACTGGAGGATAGCGACCTCAAGGAAATGGCTGCCTCTGAAGCGGAGGTCCGGCTGGCTTGCCTGACCGGCAGGGAACGGGATGTGCTTGAAGGCCTGATGGCAGGCTATCCCAACAAGACAATTGCCTATGATCTCGGCATTTCACCGCGAACCGTGGAAATCTATCGCGCCAACATGATGGAAAAATTGCGCGTGCGCAGTCTTGCCGGCGCTTTGCGTATCGGATTTGCGGCGGAAAAGGGTGAGGGCCTTGGCCCGCCCAAAAAATAACCGGCGCCAGTAACTCAGTTTTTCAGATTTTTCTTGCGCGACAGGCAGGCATGGCAGGGCTTGACGCAATCATTGTCGCCATCATCTTCATCGAGAGGAATGGAAATGGTGCGGACCTGGCCATCGGCTGAACAAACGGAAAGGGTCATCATCTCCGGCGTGGCCGACAGCGGCATCGTCGCAAGCGGAAGCGCTATTATCGCGATCGCATATTGACTGAGGCTGGAGCGTCTAATCTTGCCGATCATGATTGATCCTCGTCATCCTCATCATCGAGCAACACACGCTGGGCGGCCCCGTCGAGATCTTCAAACTGGCCATTGCGCATGGCCCAGAAAAAAAAGACCAGACCGCCAAGCCCCATCAGCAAGGCGACCGGTATCAGGATTGCCAGGCCGTTCATTTGGCCGCTCCGTTGAGGCGCAGGGCATTGCCAACGACGATCAGGGACGACAGCGACATCGCAATCGCGGCTATCAGCGGCGTCACCATGCCGGTGAGCGCCAGTGGCACCGCGAAGATATTATAGCCGATGGCGAGGGAAAAATTCTGGTGGACGATCTGCATCGTGCGCCGCGCGACCTTGACCGAAAGCGCGACCGGCATCAGCGACTCACTGGTAAAGACGGCATCGGCGGCCTGTTGGCCGACATCGCTGGCGGAACCCGGCGCAATCGAAACATGGGCCGCGGCGAGGGCAGGGCCGTCGTTCAGGCCGTCACCGACCATCAACACCTTGTGACCCTCGTTGGTCAGGCGGGTAATCGCCTCGACCTTGTCCTGCGGTGAGGCCCCGGCCTGCGCGGATAGACCCAGGGCGCGTGAGACAAGAGCAACAGACTGTGGATTGTCACCGGAAACAATCTCTGCCGGCAATCCCATTTTCCCCAAGGCTGCAATCGCCTCTGCTGCATCCGGCCGGATTTCGTCCTGCAGTTGGAGCACGACGGAATCGCTTCCGACGGTTAGCTGACTGGACAGGTGATCGCCGGATTTTTCGGGCTTGCCGAGCATCACCTTTACGCCACCCCAACTGGCCGTCATGCCTTTGCCGGGCAATTCCCTGATGTCATCCAGCGCAACCGGTTCGATACCCAGAGCAAGCAGGCTTGAGCGAATGGCCTTGCTGATCGGGTGTCGGCTGGCCTGGGCCAGCGCCAGGGCGACTTGTTTTTGGGTGAGGCCAAGATCGTCCAGATTGACGGGTGTCGGCTGACCAAGAGTGAGCGTGCCGGTTTTGTCAAAAAGGACATAATCGGCCTCTGCCAGACGTTCCAGGGCGCTGCCGTCCTTGACCATCACACCTTTGCGCAGCAAGGCGCCGGAGGCGACGACCTGTGCCGCCGGTACCGCGAGGCCGAGCGCGCAAGGACAGGTGATGATGAGCACCGCGACCGAAATCAGCAATGACTGGTGCCAGCCTGCGCCGGCAAACATCCAGAACAGGAAGGCGAGAAGCGCGAGGCTATGGACTGCCGGCGCATAATAGCGGGCCGCGCGATCCGCGACGCGGACATAGAAGGAACGCCGCTGTCCCGCTTCGTCCATCAACCGCGCAATGTCGGAGACGCTCGTGTCTTCTCCGGTCGCGGTGATCATTATGGTGACCGGCGAGGACAGGTTGAGCGTGCCGGCAAGGGCGAGATCGCCTTTTCCCAGGGGTTGCGGCTCGCTTTCGCCGGTCATCAGCGAGCAGTCGAAACTGCTCGACCCCGAGATGATCTCGCCATCCGCCGCCAGACTTTCGCCGGCAGCAACCATCATATGCATCCCGGGCAGCAGATCCTTTGCCGCGACCCAGCGGGTCTTGCCGTCATCGTCCAGCACCATCGCACCGGGCGCGGTTTGTTTGAGCAAGGCGCCAATGCCTTCCCGTGCGCGATCCCGCATCATCCCGTCCAGCACGCGCCCTGCGAGCAGAAAGAACAACAGCATCACCGCGCCGTCGAAATAGGCATGCGCGCCGCCGGTCGCCGTTTCGTAGATGCTGAGACCCGTCGCCAGCAAAATGCCGATTGAAATGGGCACATCCATATTGGTCCGGCCATAGCGCAGCGCCATCGCCGCCGAGGCAAAAAATGGCCGTCCGGCATAAGCGATCACCGGGATGGCAATCAGGGCGGAGATCCAGTGGAACAGGTCCCGGTTCACTCCGCTTGCGCCGGACCAGACGCTGACCGACAACAGCATGATATTCATCATCCCGAAACCGGCCACCGCGAGCGCGCGGATCAGCTTGTCGGTGCTGCCTTTTTCTTCGGATAGCGGATTGTCGGCAAGAACCTGAGCCTCGAACCCGAGAGCCTCGATCTTGCGCTTGAGCTGGTCATCATCCAGTTCCGGAAGATGGGATATGGCCACCTGTTTGGTCGAGAAATTGACCCGCGAGGAGAGGATACCGGGTGTGTCTTTGAGGCCATTTTCAATTTTCGCGATACAACCGGCGCAGCGAATGGCCGGAACGGCAAAACGCGAAACAACCGTTTGCGACTGGTCGCTGCTGATAGGCGTGACGGCGTTCACCAGATATCCCGAACCACGCGCATGCTCTTGTCATCCTGGGTGATGATGATTTTCAGTTTCCAGCGGCCCTCGGGCAATGCCCGGCTACTATGAAATTTACCCGCTTCCGTCTGGACGAAGTTGAGTTCGAACGGGTCGGATTGACCAATAGGATGCTCGGCAACCGCTGTCATCGTCACGCCCTTCAAGGGAAGGCCATCCTCTGTCGTGATCGCAATAGTGGCCTTGCCCTGTTCCCGCAGAGCGGGTGATACGGTCCAGCCATATGCTTTCTGATCGCGGGCCTGTTTCAGCCAGTCATTATATTTCTGGCTCGCGACATAACTATTGTCGACGACCGTGCCGCTGAATGTCGAAAGCGCGAACCGTGCCATGATCAGGTTCACCGTGATAACGACAGCGAAAAACGAAACGATCATGATCGTGGCGTGATAGCCTGTGAATTTTTTCACTTCGCCTGTATTTTTACTCATTCGCCTGTCTCCGGTCGTTCGAAAAATACCTCGTCGATATCATTGGCCTCGGCATCGTCCACTGCGGCAACGGTTATCGCGAAGTCCTCACGGACCGGCCCTTCTCCGGGTGCCGCAACATAGAGCCGCAATCTGGCCACGCTATCGGCGGGTACTTTGGTGACCAGCGTCTGTCCGGCGGTTTCGCGAGATCCGTCATTGGACCACATCACTCCGCCTTTCAGTTCGGTCATGCCGATGGTCATTTCGCGCGGCCGGTTTTCCATATTGCGCAGATTGATTGTGTAGCTGTTGCGAACGTGGCCGTCGGCGAGCTGGACAAAGACCGGGTTGCGGTCCTTGTTGGCACTGATGTCGATGCGCGTCCGATTGCCAACCGCAAACAGCATTGCCATACCAATTGCCACCCAGATCGAGAAATAGGCGATCGTGCGAGGACGGAACAATGTTTTCAGAACCGGATTATGCGGCTTGCCTGCTTTTTCCAGCTCGGCATCTTCCAGAGTCGCATAGTCGATCAATCCGCGGGGACGTCCGACCTGATCCATGACATTGTCGCAGGCATCAATGCACAGCGCGCAGGTGATGCAGCCGATCTGCGGTCCTTCGCGAATGTCGATGCCGGTCGGGCAAACCGCGACGCATTGGTTGCAGTCGATACAGTCGCCAAAGCTGCCCGGATTGGCTTCCGCCTTCTTCACGCTGCCACGTGGTTCGCCGCGCCAGTCCTTATAGGTAACGGTCAGCGATTTTTCATCCATCATTGCGGACTGGATACGGGGCCAAGGACACATATAGATGCACACCTGCTCGCGCATGAAACCGCCGAGGATGAAGGTGGTCATCGTCAATACGCCGACCGTCGCATAAGCGACAAAAGGCGCCTGACCCGTCCAGAAATCGACAACCAAAGTGGGGGCGTCGGCGAAATACATGATCCACGCGCCGCCGGTCCAGAAGCCGATGAACAGCCAGATCGACCATTTCAGCATACGCTTGCCGATCTTCTTCGGCCCCCAGGGGGCATCCTTCAGACGGAATTGGGCATTGCGGTCGCCGTCGATGGCGCGTTCGACATGCTGGAACAGGTCGGTCCATACGGTTTGCGGGCAGGAATAGCCGCACCATGCGCGGCCGACGGCAGAAGTGACGAGAAACAGCCCGATGCCGGCCATGACCAGCATACCCGCGACATAATAAAATTCATGCGGCCAGATTTCGATGCCGAACATATAAAAGCGCCGGTTGGCGAGATCTATCAGGACTGCCTGATCAGGCGCATAGGGGCCACGATCCCACCGGATCCACGGGGTGATATAATATATGGCGAGGGTTATCGCCATAATCGCCCATTTCAGCCGGCGGAAGGTCCCGTTGACCGCCTTGGGAAAGACATCCTTGCGCGCTGCGTAAAGCTTCAGATCGGGATCGAGGACTTCCTTAGGATTGTTCATTGTCTCCGCTCTCAGCTTTGGCCTCTGCCGCTGTCTCCGCGACCGGAATCTTTTCGCCGCCACCCAGAGAATGCACATAGGCCGCAAGCATGCGGATGGTCGCGGGGTCGAGCCTCTGGCCCCAGCGCGGCATCACGCCAAAGCGCGCATTGGTGATCGTGTCGGTCAGGGAGGTGCGGTCGAGGCCGTAAAGGCTGATCGCATCAGTGAGGTTGGGCGCGCCCTGGGTACGGTCACCGGTGCCATCGGCTCCGTGGCAGACCGCGCAATTGGCTTCGAACAAGGCCGCCCCGCGGGTGGATGCGGCGCTGTTCTTTTCACGACCGGACAATAGCCGGACATAAGAGACAAGATCCTGAATTTCGTTCGACTGCAAGATGCCGTCCCTTCCGAAAGACGGCATTTGCGAGAAACGGGTCTGGTCGTGATCCGGATTGCGGATGCCATGGGTCAGTGTATATTCGATCGTTTCGAGATCGCCGCCCCAGAGCCAGTCATCATCGTTGAGATTGGGGTAGCCCTTGGAACCCGCTGCGCCGAACCCGTGACATTGGACGCAATGGACCTTGAAGGCTGATCGTCCGCCTTCAATCGCCTGCTGCATCAGTTCCGGATTGCCTTCGAGTGTGCGCATATCGGTTGAAACCAGTGCCTGTCGAATCGGCTCCAGTTCCATTTGCCGGGCGGCCATTTGCTGTTCGAGCTGCCCCCGGCTGGTCCAGCCCAGCACGCCTTCCGTGGCGGAATGTACCATGGGCCATGCGGGATAGAGAATGACATATCCGATGGCCCAGACAATGGTCGCGTAGAGCGTCCACAACCACCAGCGTGGCATGGGCGTATCAAGTTCCTCGATCCCGTCCCATTCATGGCCAACGGTTTCTGTTCCTGTCGGTTCGTCAATACGCTTTTTATTCGTCATCATTGCCACCTTTTTCATGGCTATCATCAAAGATCAAATTGGCGGCGTCCTTATGGTGCCGGTTGGCGTTCGGGCGGAAGGTCCATCCGATAAAGGTCAGGAACACCAGGCCCATGAATATGAGCCCCCAGCTGTCAGCAAAATGCCGCATGGCATCATAGCTCATCTTGGCTGCTCCTGTGCTTCTCCGCTTTCAAAGTCGACCAGCGTGCCCAACATCTGGAGATAGGCGATCACGGCGTCCATCTCGCTCAGCTTGTTCGGATTGCCATCGAAATCACGTATCTGTACCTTGGGATAGCGTTTTTCCAGATCGGTTGAATTGGCCATCGGGTCGGCCTGTATCGCCAAATCCTCATTGGCTTTTGCAATGTCATCTTCGCTGTACGGAACGCCCACCCGGACCATGGTTTTGAGATGAGCGGCCATATCGCCCGGATCAAGCTCCTTTTCGGCCAGAAAGGCATAAGGCGGCATGATCGATTCCGGCACCACGGCGCGCGGGTCGGTCAGATGCTGGACGTGCCATTCATCGGAATAGCGTCCGCCCACCCGCGCGAGATCCGGTCCGGTGCGCTTCGACCCCCACTGGAACGGATGATCGTACATCGATTCCGCGGCCAGCGAATAATGGCCATAGCGCTCGACTTCGTCGCGGAACGGACGGATCATCTGGCTGTGACAGGTATAGCAACCCTCGCGGACATAGATATTGCGTCCGGCCAGTTCGAGCGGCGTATAGGGCCGCACGCCTTCCACTTCCTCGACCGTATTGTCGATCCAGAAGAGGGGAGCAATCTCGACGATTCCGCCGATGGCAACGGCGATGAAGGCGAAGACTGCCAGCAAGGTTACATTGCGTTCAAGCTTCTTGTGATGATGTGCAAGTTTCGACATATCCCGCCTCCTATTCCGCTGGCTCTGCGACGATCGGCCGGTCGGCTTCGACATTGTGGGGAGTCTCGGTCATCGGCTTCTCCGCCCGCTCGTGACCGGCAATGGTCATCCAGACGTTGTAAACCATGACTGCGCCTCCAGCGAGGTACATCAATCCGCCGGCGGCACGGATCAGATAAAGCGGTTCCATGGCGGAAACGACTTCGCTGAACGCGTAGACGAGATAGCCGTCATCACCATATTCGCGCCACATCAGGCCCTGCATGATGCCGGCAACCCACAGAGCCGCCGCGTAGAGCACGATGCCGATGGTGGCGAGCCAGAAATGCCAGTTTACCATGCGCAACGAATAGAGCCGTTGCTTGTCCCACAGTCGCGGAACCAGATAATAGATTGCCGCAAATGTGATCATGCCATTCCAGCCCAGCGCACCGGCATGGACGTGCCCGATTGTCCATTCGGTGTAATGGGAAAGGCTGTTGACGGCCTTGATCGACAGCATCGGTCCTTCGAAGGTCGCCATGCCGTAGAAGGCCAGGGCAAGCACCATCATGCGGATGATCGGATCGGTACGGATCTTGTCCCATGCGCCGTTCAGCGTCATCAGGCCGTTGATCATCCCGCCCCAGCTTGGCATCCACAGGACAATCGAGAAGACCATGCCCAGCGTCTGCGCCCAGTCGGGCAGCGCGGTATAATGGAGATGATGCGGTCCCGCCCAGATGTAGAGAAAAATCAGCGACCAGAAGTGAATGATCGACAGCCGATAGGAATAGATCGGTCGCTCCGCCTGTTTGGGGACGAAATAATACATCATCGCCAGAAACGGGACGGTCAGGAAGAACGCCACCGCATTATGTCCGTACCACCATTGGGTCAGGGCATCCTGCACGCCGGAAAAGGCGCTGTAGCTTTTCGCACCCAACAGGCTGACGGGCACAGTCAGGCCGTTGACGACATGCAGCATCGCGATGGTCAGAATGAAACTCAGATAGAACCAGTTTGCGACGTAAATATGCGGCTCGGTCCGTTTGATCAACGTACCGATGAAGACCACGGCGTAGACGATCCACACGATTGTCAGCCACAGATCGACATACCATTCCGGTTCGGCATATTCTCTCGACTGGGTAATGCCGAGCAGATAGCCGGTGGCAGCCAGTACGATGAACAGCTGATATCCCCAGAAAACGAAACGGGCGAGACGGGGGAAGGCCAGCCTCGCCCTGCAGGTGCGCTGGACGACATAAAAGGACGTCGCGATCAGCGCATTGCCTCCGAAAGCAAAAATAACGGCAGACGTGTGTAGCGGCCGCAACCGTCCGAACGTCGTATATTCGAGTCCCAGGTTGAGCGCCGGAAATACCAGTTGCAGGGCAATATAGAGGCCGACTGCAAAGCCGGCGATACCCCAGAAAATTGTGGCAATGATACCCCAGCGGACAGGATCGTCGTCATATTTGCCGGGATCGGCGAGCGCTTTCAATATGCCGCGACCGATCGCGGCATAATCTGCTTTGCTCACCGTGACCCATAGCCCGATCAGGCAAGCGCTCATGATGATGCCCATATGCACAGCGAAACCGGCATCCACGGCCAATACCATGGCGATGAATGCCAAAAATACGAGCACCAGCCATCCGCCGGTCTTCACCAGTAAATTGTTCATAACGTCCTTCCCCGTTTTGTAGAACCCGCGCTATCAGCTAGCAGAATGAACCAATATACGTAGTCCTACCTAGGGCGTAGATATTACACATTGGGTGTCGTGTCGACGGTGATATTGGCCCAGACGGGCAGATGATCAGACGCCTTGCGTGCTGCCGGGCTGTCATGGACGCCGGCTGCCGTGGACCGGATGCTGCTCGAATGCATGATCCGGTCCAGTGTCGCAATCGGGGTGCGGGAATGAAAGCTGCGCCCGCAGTCCACCATTTCAAACGCCCGGGTAAAATCCTTCAGACAGCCGCTGGCGGTGCTCCATTCATTAAGGTCGCCCATCAGCACGACCGGGGCTTCCTGCTCCTTGTCTTGCGCCAGTTTGACGATCGCCGCCGCCTGCCGCCGCCGCCACAGACCCGACAGGTCCAGATGCATGCCAAAGACGGCGAGCGGTTGGCCATCAATTTGAAAATGGGCCATGATCGCCCCGCGCGGTTCGAGGCAGGGGATGTGCATGACATCATGTTCCAGCACCTCCACCGATTTTCTGACCAGTATCGCATTGCCATGCCAGCCCATCGAATC
>CAJQNR010000139.1 GCA_905479715.1 uncultured Sphingorhabdus sp. | reverse complement strand
ATGGTGACCCCTACGGGATTCGAACCCGTATTTCAGCCGTGAAAGGGCCGCGTCCTAACCCTTAGACGAAGGGGCCATACCAATTGCTGGTCAGCGAGCCACGGCCATTAGGGGGGTGCTCGCCTTTGGTCAACCCTCTTTCCTCCGGTTTTTCCGGCCAATTTCCGGATCGAGTAAGAAAGACATGCAACTTCCCGTCTTGCGGGCCGCCAACATATCGACGGGGAGCACCATAATGGCGCAGTCCGGACATGCTTTTGGCATCCCTCAATCGGCCCAGGCGGCATCTTCCAGATGGATTTCGGCGGACGGGCGGCTGCCCCAGTCGTCGATCTTGGCGCGGCCGGCAATCCATAATTTTCGTCCCCGCGGAGCACTGAGCAGCGCCTGCCCGAGATCAGTTTCCGCAGCGCGAAAGGCAATCGTCTTGATCGATGCGCCGTCATCGCCGCCAACGATCATACGGACATGATCGGTCCCGACAATATCGCATTTGATGATTCGCACCGGACCGGTGGCGATTCGCGGGGCAGGCCAGCCCATGCCATAGGGACCGGCGGCGTCCATTGCTTCGACCATCATCGGATTGACGCCCTTGGGTGACAGCACGGCGTCGAGCAGCAAAGCCTTGCCATCCTGGGCCTTGCCCACGCCGTCTGCGAGCCGGTCGTTGAGAAATTCCGAGAAGGCGCTGACCTTGTCAGCCTCGATGGTGATACCCGCGGCCATAGCGTGGCCGCCGCCGGCCACGAGCAGGCCGCTGTCCTTGGCGGCGATGATCGCGGCGCCCAGATCAACGCCGGAAATCGACCGGCCGGAGCCTTTGCCGATTCCCTCTTCGTCCAGCGCGATGATGATCGCCGGACGGTTCAGCTTCTCCTTGATCCGTCCGGCGACAATACCGATCACACCGGGATGCCAGCCTTTGGCGGAAAGCACCGCCACTGCCTGATTTTGCTGGGACGAACACATGGCGTCTGCTTCTTCCAGCACATGGGCCTCGATCGCGCGGCGTTCCTGATTGAGATGGTCGAGCTCGGCGGCGATGGAACGGGCTTCTTCGGGATCCCGGGTTGTCAGCAGCCGCACGCCGAGATCGGATTTTCCGACCCGTCCGCCGGCATTGATTCGCGGACCGAGGGCAAAGCCGAGGTCCGAACAGATTGGCGCCCGCTTGAGCCGGCTGGCATCGATCAGCGCCGCCAGGCCGATATTCTGGCGTCCGGCCAGGACTTTGATACCCTGCGCAACAAAGGCCCGGTTGAGACCGCGTAACTGCGCTACATCCGCGACCGTGCCCAGAGCGACAATATCCAGAAGCTCGAGCAATTTGGGTTCCGCACGTTTCGCAAAAAAACCTTGCTTGCGAAGCGTTCGAACAAGCGCTGCTCCGAGCAGGAACGCCATGCCCACAGCCGCGAGATGACCATGTTCCGCGCCGGCATCGCTTTCGTCCAGCCGGTTGGGATTGACCAGCGCGAGGGCCTTGGGCAATTCGAACGCACATTTATGATGGTCGACGACAATCACCTCGACACCGGCCTGATCGGCCATGTCGAGCGCTTCAAAGGCCATTGCGCCGCAATCGACGGTGACCACCAGATTGCTGCCCTGTTCACCGAGCCTGACCAAAGCCTCGCCGGACGGGCCATAGCCCTCCATCAGTCGATCGGGAATATAATAGCCCGCTTCCAGTCCCAGATCCCGCAGCAGGCGGATCAGCAAGGCGGCGCTGGTTGCGCCATCGACATCATAGTCGCCAAATATCGTGACCTTTTCCTGGTTCTTGATTGCAAGGGCAAGACGATCTGCCGCCACATCCATATCCTGAAAAACCGAAGGATCGGGCATGAAGCCGCGGATCGTCGGATCGCGGTTAACCTCCAGTGTTTCCCGGCTTGCGCCGCGGGCAAGCAGCAACTGGGTGACCAGATCATCGGGCTGAAATCCGGGATCGCGCGCATCCGCGCTGGTGCTGCGCCAGCGCCAGCTCTGGCCGGACAGGGATTTTTCTACATTCAATACTGCATTCATGGGCTGCGCTATGCGGGAATCCTGCGGCGCTGACAATCGGTCAGTTGGCTGTTAGGAAGGCGGAATGAAAAAGCTTCTGATCGTCTATTACAGCTTTACCGGTGGCACCGAGCAGATGGCCGAAGCGGCTGCCGAGGCCGGGCGGGCGGAAGAGGGCACAGAGATACGCCCGATGCGGGCCGAAGACTGCCAGCCGGAAGACATGCTGGCTGCCGATGGTTATATTTTCGCGACGCCGGAAAATCTGGCGGCAATTGCAGGCGTGATGAAAGCCTTTTTCGACCGCTGCTATTATCCCTTGCTCGGAAAGATCGAGGGGCGACCCTATGCGGCGATGATCTGTGCCGGATCGGACGGCGAGAATGCGAAGACGCAATTGGAACGTATTGCCACCGGCTGGCGGCTCAAAAAGGTGATTGATACATTGATTGTCTGCACCCATGCGCAGACCGAGGAAGAAATATTGGCACAAAAAACGATTGGGCCGACCGATCTGGCAAAATGTTCGGAGATAGGAGCCACGCTATCGGCGGGGCTGGCCATGGGTATCTTCTAGATTAGCGCGCTCACCCGTTTCCGGAGGACCGGAATGACGTCTGCCTCGAACCAGGGATTGGCCTTGAACCAGCGGATGTTGCGTGGGCTGGGATGGGGCAGGGGGAGATAGTCTGGCCAGAATTCCTGCCAGCGTTTCACGGTTTCGGTGAGCGTTCGGGATTTCCGATCGCCGAGATGCCAGTTCATGGCATATTGGCCGAGCACCAGCGTCAGTTTGATGTTCGGCAATGCGTCGAGCAACGGCTTGCGCCACGCTGGCGCACATTCCGGTCGTGGCGGCATATCGCCGCCCTTGCCGGTGCCAGGAAAGCAGAAACCCATCGGGATGATGGCAAACAGCCGCGGGTCATAAAATTGCTCTTCGGTCACGCCCAGCCATTCGCGCAGCCGCTTGCCGCTGACATCATCAAAGGGGCGGCCTTTTTCGTGGGTCTTGCTGCCGGGAGCCTGCCCGACGAGCAGTATTTTTGCGGCGCTGTCCGCCTGCACCAGCGGTTTGGGGCCGAGCGGCAAGCCGGAGCAGATTGTGCAGGCGCGAACCTCATCAAGCAGGCGCGCCAGTCGATCGGGATCGTTGGTCGTCATTCGTTCCGGCGACAGATTGCCAAATGATCCAGTTTCGCGCCTTTTGAAGGCGGTGCCAAGGTAAAAACATAGGCAAGATGAGTAGCCTGACGGCCTGCCGGTTTTCTCACGCCATTGACCACTGCGGCAAAATCCTTGCAAACGGGCGCACTCAGCAGATAGTTGCTGTGGCCCGACGTTCCGCGACTGATAGCCGTGCTATCGACAATGGTCAGAGCGGTTTTGTCGATTGCCTCTGCATATTTGGGATATTTGGCATAGCATCGTTCGGGAAGATTCCTTGCCTTGAGATCAGCCGCTTCAAATGGATCAAAACATCGGGGATAACCCAGACGAGGATAGCCGTGATAATTGTCCGACAGCGACAGAGCCCGGTCGTTGACAGAAGCGTAGACTGTTATTCTACGGTCGTTCCGAACCCGTCGTTCCGACAGAATTTCTTCCGCAATGTCGCGTTCAAAGTCCTGTGTATCGACATCTGGTGAAACCAGAATGATGTTCGAAATAACGCTCGAATCGCCATTGGGAACATTCCGGTCCACATATTCCACCGACGGCAAAACCAGCCGCGCACCCAGCGAATGGGAAATGAGGATGATTTCCTTCGTCGATTCGAGCTGCGCCAGTTGCATCAGGAATTTGCGAAAATTGCGTTCATCCCAGTACATATTGGTTTCATCGACCGGATATTTGAGCAGAGCGCCTTGCGAAGGCCAGCTATACTGGATGGCAGGTCCGTTGAAATTTGCCAGCCGTGTAATCTGCGCCGTATCACGCGAACTTGAGAAGAAGGTTTCCCGATATCCGTGGACATAGAGCAGCACCCGTCCGTCCGCCGCTTTCATCTTGTCCGCCAGACTAGTCCACCATAGTTGAGAAGCGGAAAAGGCTAGCGGAACGGTGTGACCGGTTCCGTCCGATCCCTGCTCGTCGTCTCGCGGCGTCGCAAAATGGCCATAGCGCACCTTGTCGCCGCGATGATTGAGCAGACTGATATCGTCGGCAAGACAATCCGGCAGTCGGCTTGTGACAAAGAAAAAGGGTTTGTCGGATCGGTCAACCTGCGTTGCATCCGTCGGATTGCATCGCTCGGGTGCGACATAGGCGGAATGCGGAATCTTTCCATATTCAACCGGCGTGACGCAACCCGTGATCAGCCACGGTAAAGCGAGAATCGTCCATCTGGCCTTTGATGCAAAACGCTGAAGCAGTTGAATGCCTGCGATTCCCATATCAGCTTTTGCGATGCTCGCTCTTTACCCAGCGTACGGTGCCGGACGAGGCGCGCATGACGACGCTTTCGGTGGTCATCTTGCCGCCGCGCAGCTTCTTGACGCCTTCCAGCAGCGAACCATGGGTGACTCCGGTCGCGGCGAAAATAACATCGCCCTTCGCCAGTTCTTTCAGATCATAGATTTTATCGAGATCTTCAATGCCCCATTTATAGGCGCGCTGGCGCTCATCGTCGTTACGGAACAACAGACGGCCCTTGAACTGTCCGCCAACGCAGCGCAGCGCCGCAGCCGCGAGCACGCCTTCTGGCGCACCGCCGCTGCCCATATACATATCAACGGTCGTGTCTTCGTCCGACGTTGCAATCACACCGGCAACATCGCCGTCGGGAATCAGCATGATTCCGCAGCCGATATCGCGCAATTCGGCAATGATCTTGTCATGACGCGGACGGTCGAGAACACAGACGATGATTTCCGCCGGCGGGACACCTTTTTCCTTGGCGACCGCTTCGACATTCTCGGTCACCGATTTGTTGAGATCAATAATGCCGGGCGAGTAGCCAGGCCCGACCGCCAGTTTTTCCATATAGACGTCGGGTGCGTTCAGCAGATTGCCCTTTTCGGCTATTGCCAGCACGGCGAGCGCATTGGCACCTGCCTTGGCGGTGATGGTTGTGCCTTCCAGCGGATCCAGCGCGATATCAATCGCCGGTGCTTCGCCCTCGCAGCCGCAACCGACTTTCTCGCCAATAAAAAGCATCGGGGCCTCGTCGCGTTCGCCTTCGCCAATCACCACTGTGCCGCATATTTCCAATTCGTTCAGCGCAGCACGCATCGCTTCCACGGCGGCGGCATCCGCCGCTTTTTCATCCCCGCGACCGATCAGATTGGCCGCCGAAATGGCAGCTGCTTCGGTGACACGCACCATTTCCATAACCAGTACGCGGTCTAATATGTGGCTTGCTTCGGGCATATTCTCGAATAGTCCTTATATAAGGTGTGATTTTAAACTCTCGATAGGGGAGCGATATTGCAATGTCGAGACAGGTTTTGCCGATCCTTTTATCGGCTCCCCGGCGGCAACAGCGCAGGTTCACTCGCCGCGCGGTGGGGCGCATTTGGAAAGCGGCCGACCATTGCATGCCGGATAAAGATCATGACCGGCATGCAATGGTCAAGCCAATTGACTTGGCATCGATTGAATAATCAGTCCTGATCGCTGAGCAAATGCATCACCACCGGAGCGGCTTTCAAGCTGGTCGAGCTGGACAGGGCGGCGAGGCCCAATGAGACGTTCTGTTCTCGACTGTCATGGGTGACCATGGATATCAGCACAGATCCTTCCTCGGCTTTTTCAGTCTGGATCAGACTTTCGATCGACACATTGGCATCGCGCATGGCTGCGGTGATTTCGGCCAGAACGCCGGGTTTGTCAGCGACGACGAACCGAATGTAGCTTTTGCCGACCCGGTTACCGCTCTCGGCGCGCGGACATGGTTCCATTTCACTGGCGGGAGCTGCAAATACCGTACCGGCATCCCCCCGGGCGATGTCGATCAGGTCTGCGACGACAGCAGAGGCTGTCGGTCCTTCTCCGGCACCGGCACCCTGAAACATCAGGCGACCCGAAAAATTGCCTTCGGCAACCACCGCATTGGTCGATCCGTCGATATGGGCCAGCGGATGATTCTCGGGCACGAGATAGGGATTGACCCGCTGGAATAGTTTTCCATCGTCGAGCCGGGCCATGCCAAGCAGGCGGATGCGATATCCCAACGCCTTGGCCTGGCTGATATCTGCCGCCATGATATGGCGAATGCCGTCGATTTCGACTCCTTCAAAGTCAAGCGCCTTGCCAAAGGATAGCGCTGCCAGAATGGCGAGCTTATGGGCGGCGTCCACACCATCAATGTCAAAGCTGGGATCTGCTTCTGCATAGCCGATCTCCTGGGCTTCCTTCAGAACATCATCAAAAGCATGTCCGTATTTTTCCATTTCCGTGAGAATATAGTTACATGTGCCATTGAGAATGCCATAAACGCGCTCGATCCGGTTGGCGGAAGCACCATCGCGCAGTCCCTTGATCACCGGTATCCCGCCGGCAACTGCCGCTTCGTATCTCAGTGAAAGATTTCCGGTCTCGGCCGCCTTGGCCAGTTCCATCCCGTGATGGGCGATCATTGCCTTGTTGGCGGTGACAAAAGACTTGCCCGCCGCCAGACTCTTGCGTGCAAGATCAAGTGCCGTGCCGTCAGAACCACCAATCATTTCGACCACACAGTCGACATCGTCCTGAGCCGCAAGTTCTTCGGGCTGGTCGAACCAGGGATAGGCTGTCAGTTCAATGCCGCGATCCCGGTTGCGGTCGCGCGCGGAAATGGCGGTTATGACAATTGGCCGCCCCGCCCGTTGGGTAATCATGGCACCATTTTCTTCTATGAGCCGGATGACTCCGGTTCCGACGGTGCCCAGTCCAGCGAGCGCGATGCGTAGCGGAGCGGTCATGGTCAATAGCCTCTTTGCGTTGGGATGAGATTGCAGGCGCCTTATTAGCGTCGCCCTGCGCGAAAGCCAGAACTAGTTCGGCGCGGTCAGGGCTGGCGTGATCTGGGGCAGGCGCCGAGATCGTTGAGCACCATCTGATAGTCGCTCCG
>CAJQNR010000138.1 GCA_905479715.1 uncultured Sphingorhabdus sp. | reverse complement strand
GCTCGGATCATGCGTGATATTCACGACAATTGTGCCGCGACTGCCGAAGAATATGGCGCACCCGGCAATTATGTTCTGGGCGCCAATATCGCAGGTTTTGTTCGCGTCGCGGAGGCCATGGCCTTGCTCGGCGTAATTTGACCTAAGCAATACCGGCCCGCGTGACCATGAGCACGCGGGCCATACAGGTCGTGTAACGCGGACAAGAAAAAGCGGTGGACCGTCTGCTCGTGAAAATTACCGACTAGAAGCGCACCGCCTTGCCCATTTCCCAATGCTCCAATCCGTGCTGGACCTTCACGCGCGTTGCTTGCATTTTATGCCTACTTAGTAGAAGAAAACTTCAGACGGAAACGGAAAGGCAAGGATCGGGCTGCCAGTGGCAATGGACGCGCATCAAGGCAAGATTGTCGATCGCATCGTGGCGGGGCGATCGATCGTCGTCCTCTGCGCGCCGCCAGGATTTGGGAAAAGCCACCTTGCGCGCGAGGCGGCAAGCCGGATTTCAACAAATAGCGCGCTGTCGCTATGCGAATTTGGTGAGATCGAGCATCGTGCTGATCCTCGTGCTGCAGCCGATGCGCTACTCGCCCAGACCAAACAGGTGACGATAATTGAAGACGCGCATCTAACGGACAGAAATTTCATGAGTCTGGCTTTGGAACGGATCAGTTTCCGCAATTCCGGCCAGCGCATCATAATGACAATGAACCAGCCCGGCGACTTTCCGTTGGCACGCATCGCAACGCGGCATGCCATTGATATTCTCGACGCCAACACTCTACGCCAACGGGCAAAGGTAACCGCTGATATTCTGAAATCAGTGCCACGCACAACGACCCGTTCGCGCCTTAGGGAGCTTGTTGGCGATTGGCCGGTGGCTACCGAGCTTCTCTGTGCGTGGGCCGCCAGTTCGCAGGATAATTGCGAGAGCTGGAGTGACTTCGATATCGTGCGGGAAAGCAGGCTCGGCGAATTTATCGACCAGGAGATACTGACATTATTCTCGAAAGCGGAATTATCGGCGCTTGTTCATGCCAGTTTGCTGGATGTGCCGGATCTAGACATTCTGGAGTCAGTGTCGGGTTACCAAAATGACGGCCGGATTTTGGCAGACCTGGCTTTCAGGTTCAAAGGTCTAGTCGACCGTCACGAGAACCGGATTGATTTGCAGGGTGCCTTGCGGATCTGGCTGCGAGACGCGACCGAGATCTTCGACGAGCAAACGCGTGTCGACCTGCTGGTATCCATGGCAGATCAATGTTCGGTCAAGGGAAGGCTCGCCGAGGCAGCCATGCTCGCAAGGATGGCGGGGGATAGCCGCCGCATCCGTGATTATGCCCATGCCCACGGCGCCTTGCGCATATGGATTGTCCATGGATTCTCTGTACTCAAGGAGTTGCTGGAAAATTCAAGCCCAGAGGACATAGCCAATTCCACCGTGCTGCAAATGATCGAATGTATTGTCCATATGAAGGCGGGACGGATCAATGTTGCACAGGGCCTGTTCGGATCACTGGCTGAGAAAGTCGGGCCCGGTCATCGATTGAACAAAGACCTTGAAATCCTTCGCCTGACCTTGCTTGTCTATGGCTGTGCCTTTGATCGTACGGGCGATCTTGATTTGATGAAGAGCCTGATCACCGAGCAAGCTGATGATGCTGCAATGCGATCATTTTTCGCTACATTGTCTGCCGTTCTGAACTGTCAACGCGCCCGGTTCGATGCAGCTGTTGCGAATATCAACGATGCGCGTGCGCAGGCGCGGAAGGTTTCCTCCCAATATAATCTGATGTTTCTTCTGATGCACGAGGCGTCGATCAATCTTGCTCAGGGCAAGTTGAAACATGCCAGAACCTGTCTTTCCGAATCGCGCTCTCGACGACAGCGGGATTTCCCGGACGATGTAGGGGTCGAGACCGTTCTGGCGGCGCTGAGCGCGTCTATCGAGTTCGAGGCAGGACGCCTGACCAGTGCCCGCAATTCGCTCAAGAAATCGGCGCATCGGATGCCCGAAGCCGAAGCCTGGTTTGATATATATTTTGCGGCCTATGAAACGATGATCCGGATCAATGTCGTCGATCACGGGATCGGTGCAATGTATGCGGCGGTCGAGGACGAGGCAAGTAAATTGCGGGCTCAAGGTTTGCCTAGAGTAGCCGACCTTCTGATGGCAATAAGACTTTGTGTTTGCGGCGAGGCCCGTCTGAAGGGTCAGCGGGCGACCATATCCGAATCGGCTTGGGAGATACCCGAAATGGGGCCTACGAGCAGCTGGCAGGAACGGGAGATCTTCTCCATTGCCAGGGCTTATGCCGAACATTTTGACGGGGAAAGCGATAAGGCGCAGGCATTGCTTGACCAGTCTATCGAATGGGCGGAAAGCCACGGACTCGAACGGTCGCGATTGCGTTTTCTGCTTGTGGCCTCTGCTATGGCTACCGCTAACGGCGACAGGAATCGCGCCCACGCGACACTTCGGATCGCGATTTCGATTGGAGCCGAAACCGGCATGCGTCAAATATTCCGGGAGATTGCTGGCAGCGGACTGACGCCGGCGTTGAAAACACTTCGGGAGAATGCGGATCTCACAGAACTGGAACTCGGATTTGTGGAATTGTTGCTCAATCGCCTCGGAGACCGACAGAGCGTTGCCAGTGGGAAGCTTTCCGCGCGGGAGCTGGAAGTGTTACGCTTGCTTGGATCCGGTGGATCCGACAAGCATCTTGCCCGTCATCTCAATCTTTCGGAACACGGGGTCCGTTTTCACCTCAAAAACATATTCAAAAAACTCGGCGTCCATGATCGTTTGTCTGCCGTCGCAGCGGCACACAAGCTTGAGCTGACCATCTAGACCTACTTGTTTCAGTAGGTTTTCATTCTTATCCCAAAGATAAACCTACCGGGTAGAAGGTAGAACCTCCCAACCAACGCTGTTGAGCAAATCGGAGCGCTGTCTAACGTCATCCATTCATTCAGTGGAAGGATTTTGATGCGGATTGGGGTGGATGTTGGCGGAACAAATACTGATGCGGTACTACTCGCTGGGAAAGAAGTTCTGGGAGCGGTAAAGCGACCAACCAGCGGTGACGTAAGCACAGGGATTTCCGACGCTATCGGTGCGCTGATCTCGGAATGTAATGTCCGGCCAGACGAGATCACGGCCGTGATGATTGGCACAACCCATTTTACCAATGCCTTCATCCAGCGGCGCGAGCTTGTCCCGGTATATGTAATACGGATCGGTTTTCCTGCCGCGCGGGGCATACCGCCATTTGCCGCTTGGCCTGACGATTTAAAAGCGACGATCCGCGGCGGTTCCGCGATGGTGCCGGGTGGC
>CAJQNR010000137.1 GCA_905479715.1 uncultured Sphingorhabdus sp. | reverse complement strand
AAATGGGCACAAAATGGGCGCCGCGCTACAACAAGCTGACCGACTTCTGGAAAGACAAGATTGCGGGCGCCCTTGCCGACGATCTCGGGCAAATTGGTACCGAGACCATCGTCAATCTCGCAAGCAACGAATATTGGGCGTCGGTCAAGCCGCATGTAGCGAAATTGCCAGCCCGGGTGATAGAAGTGGATTTCCGCAAGGACAGCCCCGACGGCCCCAAGTTCATCAGCTTTGAAGCCAAACGCGCCCGCGGCATGATGGCGCGCTTCATTTGCGAGAACCATCTGACCGATCCGGAAATGCTCAAGGGCTTTGACTATGACGGTTACCGCTTTGATGCAGATGGCAGCACCGAAAGCAGCTTGCGCTTCCTCCGCACATGACAGGAAAATGCGCCGTCATTTTCGGCGCGACCGGCGGAATTGGCTCGGCGATTGCCGATCAACTGGCATCGGAAGGGCGATATGATCAAATCATCCGATTTTCGCGTTCGGGCGACAGTCCGCTCTCCGTCGACCTGACATCCGAAGCCACTATCGCCGCCGCTGCCGAATGGATGAAGAATGAAGCCATTGCACCAGCAATGGTCTTCGTCGCCACGGGTCTGTTGCACGACGCAGAGCGGGGACCTGAAAAGAGCCTGCGTCAACTGGACCCCGACTGGCTGATGAAAAACTATCAGGTCAATGCGATCGGCCCCGCCCTCGTAGCCAAATATTTTCTGCCGCTGATGGACCGCAATGATAGCATCAGATTTGCGGCACTGTCGGCTCGCGTCGGCAGCATTTCGGACAATCGGCTCGGCGGCTGGTACGGTTATCGCGCAGCCAAAGCCGCGCTCAACATGATGATCCGGAATCTGTCGATAGAATGGTCGCGGAAGAATGACCGATCGGTCATTGTCGCGCTCCACCCCGGCACCGTCGACACAGCGCTGAGCCAACCATTTCAGAACAATGTGCCGACCGGGAAATTGTTCGATTCCGCTCGCGCAGCCCGGCAACTGCTTGCGGTTCTCGAAAGGCTGGAACCGACCGACAGCGGCAAAATTTTCGCCTGGGACGGGACGGAAATCAAACCCTGATTTCAGCCCTGTAATATTATTGTAAAACTGGCCCGAAAAGCTGGCTTTTGCTGGTCCGATCCCCTAGAGGAATCAGCAAGAAAAAACCCATGAAAAAGGCCTGTTTGTGAACGAACAAACCACTCCACCGTCGCCATCCAATATCGAACCGGTAGACATCGTCGATGAGATGAAAACCAGCTACATGGACTATGCCATGTCGGTCATCGTCAGCCGCGCGCTGCCCGATGTTCGCGATGGCCTGAAGCCCGTCCATCGCCGGATATTATTTGCCTCGCAAGAAGGCGGCATGGTTGCCGGCCGGCCCTATCGCAAAAGTGCGAAAATCGTCGGTGACGTGATGGGCAATTATCACCCCCATGGCGACAGCGCGATCTATATGGCGCTGGCGCGGATGACTCAGGACTGGTCGATGCGGGTGCCGTTGATCGACGGTCAGGGGAATTTCGGATCGATGGACCCGGACATGCCGGCGTCGATGCGGTACACCGAAGCCCGGCTGAACAAGGTTTCCAATTTCCTGCTCAACGATCTCGACAAGGATACGGTCGATTTCATCCCCAACTATGATGGCAGCCGACAGGAACCGAATGTTCTGCCTGCCCGCTTCCCGAACCTGCTGGTCAATGGCGCCGGCGGGATCGCGGTCGGCATGGCAACCAATATTCCGCCGCATAATCTTGGCGAGGTGATCAACGCCAGCCTCGCCTATATTGAGAACCCCGGGATCACGATCGACGAACTGATCGAAATCATTCCCGGACCGGATTTCCCGACTGCACCGTTGATTCTGGGGCAATCCGGCGCCCGTGCCGCCTATAAGGACGGTCGCGGCTCGATCATGATGCGCGCGCGCCATGTGATCGAGGAAGGACGGGGCGACAAACGCTCGATCGTCCTGACCTCTATCCCGTTCCAGGTCGGCAAGTCCGGTCTGGTCGAGAAAATTGCCGAGGCCGCCAAGGACAAGAGGATCGAGGGTGTCTCCGATATCCGCGACGAGTCCAGCCGCGCCGGCGTGCGCGTGGTCATCGATCTGAAACGCGATGCCACCGCAGATGTCGTGCTCAACCAGATCTGGCGCTTCACGCCCGCGCAATCGAGCTTCCCGGCCAATATGCTCGCCATTCGTGGCGGTCGGCCAGAAGTCCTGACGCTGCGCGACATCATCGAAGCCTTTGTCACGTTCCGCGAGGAAGTCATCACCCGGCGGACCAAGTTTGAACTGAACAAGGCCCGGGACCGGGCCCATGTGTTGCTCGGACTGGTGGTCGCCGTGACCAATATGGACGAAGTCGTCCGGATCATCCGCGGGTCCGCGACCCCGGTCGAAGCCCGCGAATCCCTGCTCGCGCGCGAGTGGCCGATTGCCGAGATTGCAGCCTATATCAAACTGGTCGAGGCGATTGAAACCGAGGTCGAGGGCGATATCTACAAGCTGTCCCAGATACAGGTCAAAGCGATCCTGGATCTGCGACTACAAAAACTGACCGCACTGGGCCGCGACGAGATCGGCGACGAACTGAAAGAACTGGCTGTCGCGATTGAAGAATATCTCGCGATTCTGGCCGACCGCGTAAAACTCTATGCGGTGATGCGCGAGGAACTCGAAGAAGTGCGGGACCAGTTTGCCACCCCGCGTCTGTCGGAAATCACCGCGGCCTGGGACGGTCTCGAAGACGAAGACCTGATGGAGCGCGCCGAAATGGTCGTGACCGTCACCCATGGCGGCTATATCAAGCGGACCCCGCTTGATACGTTCCGGGCCCAGCGCCGCGGCGGCAAGGGCCGCGCCGGCATGGCGACCAAGGATGAGGATGCGGTCACCGAATTGTTCGTAACCTCGACCCATACGCCGGTCCTGTTCTTCTCGACCCATGGCAAGGTCTATCGCCTGAAAGTCTGGAAGCTGCCGGAAGGCGGCCCGCAGACCAAGGGCCGTCCGATGATCAACCTGTTGCCGCTGGCAGATGGCGAGGTAATTTCGACCGTATTGCCGTTGCCGGAAGACGAAGCGGAATGGGCCGATCTTCATGTCATGTTCGCCACCGCAAAGGGCAATGTCCGGCGGAACAGCATGGACAGTTTCACCAATGTGCCGTCCAACGGCAAATTCGCGATGAAATTTGATGAAGGCAGCGAAGATCGCCTGATCGGCGTGGAACTGCTGACGGACGATGACGACGTCCTGCTCGCAACCAAAAACGGCAAGGCCATTCGCTTCGCCGGTGATGCCGTGCGGTCCTTCCAGAGCCGCACCTCTACCGGTGTCCGCGGCATTGCGCTGAAAGGCGATGACGAAGTCATCTCGCTGTCGGTCTTGCGCGGTTTCGATGCATCGACCGAGGAACGCGACCAGTATCTCAAGGCCGCTCCATGGAAGGACAACGAGAATAAGCCCGAACTGTCAGCAGAACGCATGGCGGAATTCTCTGAAAATGAGGATTTCATCCTTACCGTCTGCGCCAATGGCTATGGCAAGCGCTCGAGCGCCTATGAATATCGCCAGTCGGGTCGCGGTGGTCAGGGCATACTCAATATCGACAATATCAAGCGCAATGGCACGGTCGTCGCCAGCTTCCGTGCATCCGACGACGAGCAGGTCATGCTGGTCACCGATCAGGCCAAGCTGATCCGGATGAAAGTCGCGGACATGCGGGTAATCGGACGGAACAGCTCGGGCGTCAAATTGTTCAACGTTGGCAAGGGCGAACAGGTCGTCGGCGCGGCCAAGATTGACGAGGAAGAAGAACCGGAAAATGAAGCCGAAGAAGCTGTGGTCGAGGAAATGGTCGATCAGGGCGTCTCCGATGGTGATGTTGCTGCGCCGGAAGATGAAGCACCGGAAGATACGGAAGAATGATCCAATGCCGTTCGTCCTGAGCTTGTCGAAGGACGCCTTGCGAAAACAGACCTCTCACTAGAAAGAGGTGCTTCGACAGGGTCGGCACGAATGGACAAAATGTCGAGGGGAAAGCCGATGAAGGTCACAGCATCCAACCAGGCATGCGGAGCGGAAGTGACGGGTGTTGACCTGACCGAGCCGCTCGCGCCTGAGACCATCTCCGACATCCGATCTGCATGGCTGGAACATCATGTTCTCTCCTTCCCCGATCAGGCGATGACCGACGATGATCTCGAGCGATTCACCCGCTATTTCGGTGATTTCGGCCATGATCCGTTTTTCGATCCGATCGAGGGCCGCAAACATATTGCCGCCATCCGGCGCGATGCCGACGAGAAATCACCCTTATTCGCCGAGAACTGGCACAGCGACTGGAGCTTTCAGGAACATCCGCCCGCGGGCACCTGTCTCTTGGGAATCACGATCCCGCCGGTCGGCGGTGATACTTTGTTCGCCAACCAGCATGCCGCGCTTGATGCGATGCCCCCCGAAATGCGCGCCCAATATGAAGGTCTGACCGCGATCCACAGCGCGCAAATGGCTTATGCTCCCGACGGTGCCTATGGCGAAAAGGACGAGGGCCGCAGCATGGCGATCCGGCCCGACGAGTCGGCCCGCGCTGTCCAGATCCACCCTCTGGTCCGCGAACATCCGGAGACCGGACGTTTGGGACTATTCAGCTGCATGGGATATATCATTGGCTTTGAAGGCATGGACCAGCAAGAGGCCCTGCCCCTGCTCCAGCAATTATACGTCTGGCAAAGCCGCGACGAATTTGTCTATCGCCACCAATGGCAATCCGACATGCTGGTCATGTGGGACAATCGCTCGGTCCTGCACTGCGCGACCGGTGGCTATGACGGCCACGACCGCCTGCTGCACCGAACGACGATCGCCGCCTATCAGGCGTGAACCGGATCGGCGCTGTCTGCGGCCATCTCGTGCCGCAGCGTTCTGACGATCCCCGTCGCAATCATGAACTGGCCGAAATAATATAAGGGCCAGACCAGCAGGGTCGGGATGTAGCTATTTTCGAGTGACCCCATCCGCGCAAAAATCAACAGGTCGGAAACCAGGAACATCACCGCCCCCGCGCCAACCTGATAGCGGGAGAAACGGCTGGTCCAGGCCATCGCAGCCATCGCCGCCACGAAAAAGCAGTAGAACGCGATTCCCAAGGCCCCGGCGCGATCGAACGGCAGCGCCCAGGCGATCACAACAGACAGCGGAACCAGCAGGATCGCAAATATTTTCTGGCTCGATGCAAGCTTGTGGCGGCGATAGCGGGAGTAGAAAAAGATTGCGAATAAATGACCGATCAGGAACGCCACCGCGCCGATGATCATATCATATTCCAACAGCATATCGCCGAGCGCGCCAAAGGCCATGATTGCGCCGACGATTTTGCCATCAAGTCGGTGCAAACGGATCAGCGCGTAAATCGCCAGAAAACTGACCCCCGCGCCTTTCCAAGCGACGATCAACGGCTCGGGCAACTCCGGACTGTTGAGAACGCAGGCAAAATAGTAGCTGATCCCAAACAGCAGGCTGAGCAACAGAAATGGTCTGGATTCGGCAAATGCGTGTTTCATCGGAATGTCATGGCCCCCTCTTCTCGATCGCCTCTATCACGCAACAGGCGTGACTGCCAGATTGACTTTGGAGTCTTACCGCAACACTAAGGCGCCCATGACAGATGTACATATTATCGGTGGCGGACTCGCCGGGTCGGAAGCAGCATGGCAACTTGCGGAACAGGGCGTAAAAGTACGCCTTTCCGAGATGCGGGGGAGCGGCGACATGACGCCCGCCCACCAGACCGAGGACCTCGCGGAACTGGTTTGCTCGAACAGCTTCCGTTCGGACGACGCCGAGAAAAATGCCGTCGGGCTTTTGCACCAGGAAATGCGCGATCTCAATTCGATCATCATCGGGGAAGGCGACAAGCACCGCTTGCCCGCAGGCTCGGCGCTTGCCGTCGACCGCGATCATTTCTCCGAAGGCGTGACCCAGCGGCTGAGCGCACATCCCAATATCGAGATTGTCCGCGAACGGATCGATCAACTGCCGGAAAGCGGATTGACGATTGTAGCGACCGGCCCCCTCACCGCGATGACGCTGGCCGAGAGCATCGGCGCTGCCACCGGCGAGGATTCGCTGGCCTTTTTCGATGCCATTGCGCCGATCGTTTATAAAGACAGCATCAATATGGATATCGCCTGGATGCAGTCGCGCTGGGACAAGGTCGGGCCGGAAGGCGATGGCAAGGATTATATCAACTGTCCGATGGACAAGGACCAATATGTAGCCTTCATCCAGGGCCTGCTCGACGGCGAAAAGACCGACTTCAAGCAATGGGAAAAGGACACGCCCTATTTCGAAGGCTGCATGCCGATCGAAGTAATGGCCTCCCGCGGACCGGAAACGTTACGCTATGGCCCGATGAAGCCGGTCGGCCTGACCAACAGCCACACCGGCGGCAAAGCCTATGCGGTCGTGCAGCTCCGGCAGGATAATGCGCTCGGCACACTCTGGAATATGGTAGGCTTTCAGACCAAGCTGAAATATGGCGCGCAGGCAGCACTTCTCAAGACCATTCCGGGACTGGAAAATGCCGAGTTCGCGCGTATGGGCGGCCTCCACCGCAACACGTTCATCAACGCTCCCAAATTGCTCGATCAGGAGCTGCGGCTCAAGAAAGCACCGCATATCCGCTTCGCCGGCCAGATCACCGGCTGCGAAGGCTATGTCGAAAGTTCGGCGGTGGGACTGATGGTGGGCCGAATGGTCGCTGCCGAGATTCGCGGCGAGCCCTTCACCCTGCCCCCGCAGACCACCGCATTCGGCGCGCTGCTGTCGCATATCACCGGCGGCGCAGACGCTCGCGACTATCAGCCGATGAACGTCAATTTCGGTCTCTTCCCGCCCTTCGAGCAGCGCGTCAAAAAGAAGGAACGCAAGGAAGCCTATACCGCAAGAGCCCGTGAAGATTTTGCCAAGTGGCTGCACCCCCTTGCATCAAAGGGCCTTCAGCTCGCCTAGCATTTGCATCTGGGCGCTGAGCGCTTGGGCCGCGTCGTACGAAATTCGGTGCGGGTCAGTTGCCCATTGCCATCCCCGTCCGCACCGGCGAACCGGTCGCTGGTGGCGACAGCCCATTCCTCGAAGGTGAGCAGATTATTGCCATCCTTGTCGAGCTTTCGAAAGGCATCGGTGCGACTGCTCATCATCTCGATACGGGTGATGCTCTCGTCGCCATTGCGATCGTAGCGGTTGAACCGTATTTCTTCACGAGAAGGCTTGTACGCTTTCGGTGGTGCCGGCCCGATCGTTTCCGCATCCAGCTCCGCCTCCGGCAAGATCTCGGGATCGACCGGTTCCGGCGGCGGCGGTGCTTCGGGTAGCGGAATATCCTGCCCGTCAGCACCGATCCATAGGAACAGGCCGGCGGTCAATATCAGCATCATACCGGCTGCACCGGCGACAAATTTCCTCATAAGCGGAACCCGCGGATCAGCGGCTACCGTCCTATCGACCAGCGATCCCGTGCCAGATGATGCGCGCGGCGCTGGCCGGATTATAAAGATCGGCGGCCAGTTGCCCCTTTCTAACATCACGCAACATCAGTTGGCAGAGGATTGAGAGCGGTCGTCCGCTTCTGTCAAAATCCCTGCCCTGTCGTGATGTCAGCATCGCGGCGCAACGTTCGAAAGCCGACCCCCGCATTTCCGTATCGGAACAATGCCGGGCAAAGTCCCACAAGGCCCAGGCCCGGGCCTGCTCAGCCTGCCCTTCGGTTAATGATTCTGTCCCCGGCAAGGCAAAGTCGAAAAATCCGCAACCCCGCGCGCGGGCATAATTGTCAAACTGGCGATCATCCCACGGAAAATCATCGAGCATTGTCTCCCATCCATCGAGCAGGATCAAAAGCGGCGAGAGACTTTCTCCCTTGGCTTCCAGCTGGTTGATATATTCGATCAGCGGTTCGCCGACGGGCCGTTCAGCGACAGGCGTGGTTAAAATATCCCGCCACCAGGTTAACCGCATCTGTCCTATCAATATTTCCGATGTCGAACGGATAGTCTCCGCGAATCGCGCGTCGAGTGCAAATAATAGCGCATAGCGGTCACGATCGGCCGATTTTGCATAGGCAACAATCAGCCGTTGCAGTGGTTCCAGCTCTTGCAACGCATCACTCATCGCGCTGCGGTCGCGAGTTTTCTGCGAGAAATCAAGGTAAACTTCATCTTAACCAGCCCTGTTGCGCCGCCGCTAACCCTTTTTCCCGTAATTGGCATATTCAAATTGGATTATTTCAGGGGGCCGGAGCAGATGCTTGGCAAAAGAGACAAGAAGTCAACGCTGACGATTTTAAAGGCGTTACGGTCCGACACGGCCGGCAATGTCTATGCCATGGCCGCAGCCGCATTATTTCCGATCGCCGGAATCATTGGCGGCGGCGTCGATATTGGTCGCGCCTACATGGCGCAGGCCCGCCTCCAACAGGCCTGTGATGCCGGTGCGCTAGCCGGTCGTCGGTCGATGTCCGGGGCGACAATGTCTACAGCCGATGCCGTGGAAGCGCGCAAATTCTTCGACTTCAACTTTCCCGAAGGATCATTTGACACCGATCCCTTTGTCGCGACCAGCGACGGTGCCAATCCACGATTTGTTGATGGTCCGGGCGATAAAACCGTAAACGGCTTTGCCGAAACCACATTGAACACCTCGATCATGAAGATCTTCGGATTCAAGAAGATGAAGCTGAAGGTCGATTGTTCAAGCCGTCTGGACATCGGCAATGTCGATGTGATGATGGTGCTCGACGTTACCGGTTCGATGGACTGGAAGCCCAATGGCTACAGCACCAGCAATGAATCGCTGAAGAAGATAACCGGTCTGAAGGACGCGGTTGAGGATTTCTATGATATCCTGGGCAGCGGCGGCGGGGCACAGGGAAGCCAGATCCGCTATGGCTTCATGCCCTATAACGCGATGATCAACGTCGGCGAGACATTATATGACGCAGACCCATCCTGGCTGGTTGGTGGCGTCGGCACCGCAGAAGAAGACGAGTGGAATTATCAGACGCGGCGCGCTCATTGGAAGGTTCCCGGCACAGGACTGAGAACCACCTACGAACAGATCAACGTTGCCGGAGCCAGCGGCGATGACCGTGATGCCTGCGAATTCAAGTTCGGGCAAAACGAAACGACCTCTCCGGTATGGAGTCCCGGTGACAGTGGCTATAGCTCCGGTACGCCGATTACGCAGGGCGGCTATTATTATGAATTCAGCTATTATAGCTACTGGCGTCAGAACAAAAACAAGAAATGGTGCACACGCAAGGTCGAACGATATGATACGCCTCCGGTAAAGACCACAACCTGGCAACCGGGTGCCGAGTTCGACTTCTGGGAATATGATGAATTTGACCATGATGTATCGGCCTATGTCGAATCAATCAAATCCAGCAACCCAAAGGCGCTGCGTCCAACCCTCTATGATAATCCGTCGGACAATACCGACGGTCCGACCGATCGCTGGGATGGTTGTATCGAGGAACGCGACAGTTATGCGGATATCACCGAAACCACCAATGCCATTCCCGAGAATGCCTATGATCTTGATATCGACTTGGTCCCGGACAGCAAGGCCACCCGCTGGCGGCCTTACTGGAGTGGCGTGGAATATCTGCGCAACGGCAGTTCGGCGAGCGATTCGTCCTGCCCGGCACCGGGAAGACGGCTTGCCGAATATGCCAGCTATGATTCCGACCCCGGCCTCAATTCAGATGGCAACACGATCTATTCGGGCAGCCTGAAAAACTACATCGATGCGCTCAGCCCCAATGGCAATACCAACCACACGATCGGTATGATCTGGGGCGCACGCTTCCTGTCGGCAAGCGGACTGTTCGCGACGGAAAATTCCAAGTCCAAGAACGGATTCAATATCTCGCGTCACCTCATTTTCATGACCGACGGTGATTTGAACGTCTTTCCCAACAGATATAACGTCTATGGCTATAATGATCTCGATGGTCGTCTCGCCCCGACAGGAACAAACCAGTCGAATTATGAGAAGATCCAGGCACAGCGCTTCCAGCTGATGTGTCAGGCGGTCAAGGCGCAGGGTGTCACGATCTGGGTTGTCCAGTTTACCAACAGCTCCACGATCCAGACCCATCTCAAAAATTGTGCGACCAGTGAAAGTCACGCTGCCGCAGCCACCAGCAACGCTGCGCTGCAGACCGCGTTCGGCGATATCGCAAAAACTATTGGCGGACTGAGGTTGTCGAAATGATCGGATCGAAGATGAAAAAATTCCGCATCCTGGTCAACGAAAGCGGTGCGACATTGGTCGAGTTCGGCCTCGTTGCCGGGCCGTTCATCCTGATGTTGCTGGGGATCATGGACCTTGGCTATCGCGGCTATGTCGATACCGTGTCCAAATCGGTTCTGCACCAGGTGGCCCGCGATGCTTCGACCGGCGAAATGACGGTTGCGGAGATCGAGCAGCAGGTCAATGATGGCCTGGATGATCTGGTCCTCGACGACGCTGTTATCACCGTGACCACCCAGAGCTATTTCGATTTTACCAATATCGGAAAGCCGGAAAAGCTGACCACCGATAATAATGGCAATGGCGAAGTGGATCCCGGCGACTGCTTTATCGACAATAACGGCAATGATGTGTTCGATACCGATTATGGCATCGAAGGCACCGGCGGTCCCGATGATATTGTGAGCTATAATATCGAAATCAAATCCCCGCGCCTGTTCCCGCTGGCCTCAATGATGGGGCTGGATGAAGAAATGACCATTTCCAACAGCACAGCGGTACGGAATCAGCCTTTTGGCGCACAGGTCGATCTTGTCGAAACCTGCGTATCAACACTGGATTAGAGGGAGGCGGAGCGAAAATGAAAAACATATTGAAAAATAACGCCTCCCAAATGGTCGACCGGTTCAGGAATCTGCCGATCGTCGAGGATACAAGCGGTCTGGCGCTGCTCGAATTCGCCTTTACCGCACCGGTCATGCTGCTGATCGGCATGGCGGGCATGGAGACCGCGAATCTTGCGATCGCCCATCTCCAGGTCAGCCAGATCGCAATGCTGGTCGCGGATAACGCCTCGCGCGCGCGGGAATCGATCGATGAAGCCGATATCCGCGAAATATTCACCGGCGCAGATCTCACCGGCGACGCAATCGATTTCTCACCCAATGCGCGCATCATATTGTCGAATCTGGAGAGCAACGGGCGGAGCGGTTCCAGCTCGGGACAATGGATCCGGTGGCAGCGCTGCTATGGCGGCAACACCGATTTTTCCTCGTCCTACGGAGAAGAAGGTGACGGAAGATATGACTCCAGTCTGGCCGCCGGCATCGGGCCAACCGGCAAGAAAATATCGGCAACGGGTTCAACCGCAATCAATTTTGCAGAAGTTATATATGACTATAAACCACTGATTTCAGACCGGTTTTTTGGTGACACGGTCATCCGCTATGAAAGTGCCTTCGTGGCGCGTGAACGCGACGATCATGCGATGAAAAATGCCAGCTCGATCCCCAACAGCCAATTGTGGAAATGCGATGTCTACGCAACGATAGACAATCCACCAAGCTAGGACCCCCGGGCCAGCAATTTTATCGCATCGGTTCTGGCGTTATCGCCGAATCTATCGGTAGCAGACTTTTTTCACCGCCGCGACGATCCGCGCGCTGTCGATCAGGGCCGCTTTTTCCAGATTGGCGGCATAAGGCAGTGGCACATCTTCATTGGTCACCCGCATTACCGGCGCATCGAGATCGTCGAAGCCCTGTTCCATGCACAACGCGACAATCTCGCTCGCAATCGAACAGGTCGGCCAACCTTCCTCGGCAACAACCATCCGGTTGGTTTTGGCGAGGCTCTTGAGCACCGTTTCCGTATCCAGCGGTCGCAATGTGCGCAGGTCGATGACCTCCGCTTCTATGCCTTCACCAGCCAGATTGTCTGCGGCTTCAAGCGCCAGACCGACACCGATGGAGTAGCTGACGATCGTCACGTCACTGCCTTCGCGCATGATCCGGGCCTTGCCGATCGGAAGCGTGTAATCGTCGATCTCCGGTATTTCGAAAGACCGTCCGTAGAGCAGTTCGTTTTCCAGGAACACGACCGGATCGGGAGTCTGGATAGCCGCTTTCAGCAGGCCTTTGGCGTCGGCTGCATCATAAGGGGCGATCACGACCAGACCCGGAACGGCCGCATACCAGGGACCGTAATTCTGACTATGCTGCGCGCCCACGCGGGATGCCGCACCATTGGGACCGCGGAAGACAATCGGGCAGCGCATCTGGCCACCGGACATATAATTGGTCTTGGCCGCCGAGTTGATGATCTGGTCAATCGCCTGCATGGCAAAGTTGAAGGTCATGAATTCGACTATCGGTTTCAATCCCCCCATCGCCGCACCGGCACCGATACCGGCAAAACCATGTTCGGTGATCGGCGTATCGATCACCCGTTTCGGACCAAATTCATCGAGCAGGCCCTGCGTGACTTTATAGGCGCCCTGATATTCAGCGACTTCTTCACCCATGACAAAGACCGTATCATCCTTGCGCATTTCCTCGGCCATGGCGTCGCGCAAGGCTTCACGAACAGTGATCGAAACGAGACTCGTGCCCGCAGGAACGGACGGATCATCCGCTCTTGAAATCGGGGCCGGCGGTGCGGTTTCCATGATTTCCGGCTTCACTTCTTCCGTGGCTTCCGGCTCGGCTTCTGCCTTCGATGCACTGGCGGGTTTTTCTTCGTCCGCCGGACCGGTCTCTTCGTCTTCCCCGGCCATTTCAGCTATCACCGCGCCGACCGGAACTTCATCTGTTCCGGCAGCAACCAGAATTTTCGTGATCACGCCTTCATCGACCGCTTCGAATTCCATCGTCGCCTTGTCGGTTTCAATTTCCGCCAATATGTCGCCGGAGCTGACTTCGTCGCCTTCCTTGACGAACCATTTGGCCAATGTACCTTCTTCCATGGTCGGGGAAAGAGCGGGCATTTTGAGTTGGATTGCCATCAATATTGCTCCACCAGCACGTTAGTATAGAGTTCGGACAGCGCCGGTTCCGGAGATTCCTCGGCAAAATCCGCGGCTTCCATCACCGTCTTGCGGACCTTTTTGTCCAGAGCTTTCAAATCCTCTTCCTTCACACCCTGTTTGAGCAGGGCCGCTTTCAACCGTTCGATCGGATCGGACTTCTCGCGCACATCCTGCACTTCGTCGCGGCTGCGATATTTGGCCGGGTCGGACATCGAGTGGCCGCGATAGCGATAGGTCTTGAGTTCCATCAGAACCGGACCACCCCCGCTTCGCACGTCCTTCAACACTTCTTCGACCGCACCGCGAACGGCGAGGACATCCATGCCGTCGACCTGCACGCCGGGAATGCGAAAGCTTTCGCCGCGCCGGTAGAGCTGATCTTCGGCAGAGGAGCGGTTGACGCTGGTACCCATTGCATATTGGTTATTCTCGATCACGAAAATCACCGGCAGTTGCCAGAGCTCCGCCATGTTGAAACTTTCGTAGACCTGCCCCTGGTTGGACGCGCCGTCGCCAAAATAGGCCAGACAGACACCGCCATCCTCCTTATATTTGTGCGCGAAGGCCAGCCCGGTGCCGAGCGAGACCTGCGCGCCGACGATACCATGACCGCCATAGAAGCCATGGTCGACCGAGAACATGTGCATCGAGCCACCCTTGCCTTTGGAAATACCCGAAGCGCGGCCAGTGAGTTCTGCCATCACGATCTTGGGGTCGATCCCGCAGGCCAGCATATGGCCATGATCGCGGTAACCGGTGATGACACTATCCTTGCCCGGATTGATCGCCGTTTGCAGGCCCGTGACAACCGCTTCCTGACCGATATAAAGATGACAGAATCCGCCGATCAGGCCCAGACCATAAAGCTGTCCCGCTTTTTCCTCAAACCGCCGGATGAGCAGCATTTGCTCGTAAAAATCCAGCATCTCTTCCTTGGATGCACTATAGATTGGTGCCTTCAACCCGCCGGTTGAATGAACGGCCGGTTTGGGTTTGGCAGGAGGCCGTTTGGCCGCCGCAGGTTTTTTGACTGGGGTGGTTTTCCGGGGAGATTTTGCCACGCGAGCAGGTCCTTTTTTTTACGAACGATCAGCATAGCCAAAACTTTAGCGTTACCCAAGTATTTAGACTCAGTGACCGATTAAATTAATGAGATGGCGAATGGAAACAGCGGACCGCTATTTCAGTGGCACGATGATTTCGTCCGGATGCACAACATTGACCTTTTTGCGCAACAGTTCACCGATCAAATCCGGATCAGCACCGCGTGGATCGAGCAACTGAACCCGGTTTGCCAAAGCAGCCCGTTCCTTTTCCAGTCTGGCCAGTTCGGCCCCGCGCGTTTCCAGCTTGGCCTGATATTCACCCCAGGCCAAAACACCGGTTGGACCAAGCACGGCATAGCCGGCAATCGCAAGCAGAGTCATCAGCGCGAATCCCGGCCCAAGAGCCGCTTTTATCAGATCCGTGATTTTTTCGCGTTGTGCCATAAACAGCCTTGAATCAGAAAAGTGATTCGCTGGCAAGAGGGTTAATCTTTATTTCGGCCAAAGGGCGCCAAGCCGCCTCCTGTGAACGAGGAACCAGCGATCAACTGAATATGGAACGCCCTGCGTAACGCGCAACGTTGCCCAATTCTTCCTCGATCCGGATCAATTGATTATATTTGGCCAGCCGGTCCGAACGCGCCAGGCTGCCGGTCTTTATCTGACCGCAATTGGTCGCAACCGCGAGATCCGCAATGGTCGAATCTTCGGTCTCTCCGGAGCGGTGCGACATGACCGCCGTATAGGATGCATTTTGCGCCATCCGCACAGCCGCCAGAGTTTCCGAAAGCGTGCCGATCTGGTTGACCTTCACCAGAAGCGAATTGGCCAGACCGTCGGCAATGCCCATCGACAGCCGCTCGGGATTGGTCACGAACAGATCGTCACCGACCAGTTGCACCGTGTCTCCGACCGCGTCGGTGATCAGTTTCCAGCCTTCAAAATCATCTTCCGACATGCCGTCTTCGATCGACTTGATCGGATAATCCTTGCACAAAGCAGCAAGATAGTCCGACATTTCTGCCGGGCTAAGCACTTTGCCCTCACCCGAGATATGATATTTGCCATCCCGGAAAAATTCCGTCGCGGCACAATCGAGAGCGAGCACCACTTCGTCGCCAATCTTGAAGCCTGCCTTTTCGACCGATGCCATGATGAAATCGAGCGCTTCGCGGGTCGATCCAAGGTTCGGCGCAAAGCCACCTTCGTCGCCCACAGCCGTCGCCAGTCCTTTTTCCGACAAGCCCTTTTTCAGCGTGTGGAAAATCTCCGAACCCCAGCGAACCGCTTCGGCAAGACTGTCCGCCCCCACAGGCATGACCATGAATTCCTGAAAATCGATCGGGTTGTCAGCATGCTCGCCGCCGTTGATGATGTTCATCATCGGCACCGGCAGGACATGGGCAGAAACACCGCCGACATAGCGATAGAGCGGCAGGCCGCGCGCATCCGCTGCTGCCTTGGCCGCTGCGAGGCTGACGCCCAGGATTGCGTTGGCGCCCAGCCGCGCCTTGTTGGGCGTGCCATCAAGGGCGATCATTGCAGCGTCCAGCTCTTCCTGATCCTCGGCATCGAAATCGGTCAGCGCATCCTTGATCTCGCCATTGACCGCCTCAATCGCCTTGAGAACGCCCTTGCCCATATATTTGCTCTTGTCGCCGTCGCGCAATTCGACCGCTTCATAAGCGCCGGTCGACGCACCGGACGGAACCGCAGCCCGACCGAAGCTGCCGTCTTCGAGCAGGATATCGACCTCCACCGTAGGGTTGCCGCGGCTATCCAGAATCTGGCGGGCATGAAGGTCGATTATTGCGGTCATGAATACGGCTCCGAATGAAGAAAAACAATGGCGCCGACCTTATCGTGATGGACCTCTTCTTGCAATCCATTACACCCCATTTATCGTAGCCTTGCCCCTTGATTCAAAAGCAAATGATACCATTTCGATAGTAAGGGAACCGCAAATGGAACGCTTTCTGTTTGCGGGGCGTTGGCAAGGGACAATTCAGGAAGGAATATTGATCATGGTAGAAACCACCAAACCGGCCGCAAAGCCGACGACCAAAGCGACGGCTAAAAAGCCCGCCGCCAAGAAGAGCACAACCAGAAAAGCTGCTGCCAATAAAGACACGTCCGAAAAGCGCACCGCAAAGGCGCAAAAAGCTGCCCCGCTGAAAGCAGGAGCGACCAAGGCGGCCGCGACGACAAAAGAAGCGACCGGTGATTTCAAGGAACGCGCCATGACCAAAGCCAAATCGGCGGCGACCCAGGGCAAGGAACGGACCGGCAACGCGATTGAAAATCTCAGCAAGATCATTGAAGACAGCGCCAGTACCATCGACAATAATGTCGGCGAGAAATATGGCAATTATGCCCGTTCCGCCGCAGATGCCGTTTCCTCTTTCGCCGAGAAACTGAACGGCAAGGAAATTGACGAGATGGTCGAGGACGCGCGCGGCTTCGTTCGGAAAAGTCCCGCTGTCGCCATCGGCGCTGCAGCCGTCGTCGGTTTTCTAGTATCCCGTCTGATCAAATCAGGGATGGATGATCGCGACGCATGAGTGTAGCGTGATGTCACCATATGAACGGGTGACGGATGTTGCAGAACAAGGATGTTCCGATTTTGGATGACGAGCAATTTCCCGATGAGACCGGCTCCACCGTCGCAGACGAGTCGGAAGCCCGGTCTCTCGCCTCACAACTGACCGGTCTGATCGAGGACGTTCGCATTTTGGCCCATGCCGAAGTCGAATATTATCGGACCAAGCTGTCGGTCAACATGGTGGCGACCAAGCGCGTCGTGACGCTGTTCGGGATCGCGGTCGTGGTCGGCATCACCGCAATCATTGCCCTTATTCTGGGAATATTGCTGGTGCTGTCGCAGCATGTTGGTCCTTTGGCCGCTACCGCTATCGTTGTCGGCGCCGCCTTGCTGATTGCCAGCATCATGATGAGCATGGCGATAAAACAGGCAAAGAAACTGCCGCTGGATGAAAATGATTCGTGAGTAAGGAAGATGGCAAAAAATAACGACGAGATATTCAGCCTGCGCACCCTGTCGATGGACCGGGACCAGGCGCGGGAAAATCTGAAGCAGGATACGGCGGCAACCAAGGAGCGGTTGAAGCCGTCCAACCTGATGGCCGAAGCAAAAGGCAAGGCCGCACAGCGCGTCCGCAAAGCGGGCGAAAGCGCGATCAGCGGAATGAAGGCCAATCCCGGAATTACCGCAACCGTTGCCGCCACCGCGACCCTGATCGCCATGCGTCGCCCGATTGCCAGACTGATGGCCAAACAGAAGAAAACCGAGCCGGATCAAATCGAGGAATAGACTATGAACAAATTGACCGACAATATCGAAAAAGCCCGCGCAGCTTCCCGGGAACGGCTTGAAACGGCAAAGGAAATTGCTTCCGAAGGCACGACCGTGGCGCGCGAGAAAATGTCCGAAAGCAAGGCACGGGCAGCCGCCCTGCTGGGCGAAGGCCGTGAAAAGGCGGAAGCGCGCGTCGCGGCAACCAGGGATGTCGCGAAGAAGGCGGTGGCCAAGTCCGAAGAAACCATCTCCAGCAGCCCGCTGGCCATTGTCGCCGGCGGTGCCGCTCTGGGTATTCTCATTGGCGCCATGCTGCCCAAGAGCAAGGCCGAGGGCAAATATGTCGGCGTGGCCGGACGCAAGATCAACGAGACCGCAAAGACCGCCTATCAGGCCGCCAAGGACGCAAGCCGCGACCAGATCGCCGAAATGGGTCTGAGCAATGACAATATGCGCGAGCAGTTCAAAGATCTCTTTGGCAAAGCCATCGAGGCTGCTAAGACCGCCATGGCCGCAGCACAGGATGCGGTAAAAGATGAAAATCAGGGCAAAAAATGAGCGAACAACGCAGCAGAATGCATTTGGTAATGGGCGGACGGGTCAAGGATCCGCGCGGGCTGGAATTTGAAAATCTCGACAAGGTCGACCTTGTCGGCGTCTATCCCGATTATGAAGAGGCCGAAGAAGTCTGGCGCTCAAAGGCCCAGCAGACCGTCGATGATGCTGAAATGAAATATGTCGTCGTGCATTTGCACAAGCTGCTTGAACCGGACCTCCCCTGGGAAGACCCCAAGCAGGACTAGGCGCTGCGAAAACGCCATCCGAGCAGCGGTCTGGTCAGTATCAGTCCCGCAACAAATCCACCGATATGGGCAAAAATCGCAATGCCCTGCAGGTTCCCGCTCGTGGCCAGTCCGACCATCAGCTGGATGCCGACCCACGCAAGCGTCAGCCAGACAATCCGCACGACATGACCCGGAATCGGACCGACCGGATCGACCCTGTTGCGCGCGAATAGCAGCGCATAAGCTCCCAATAATGCGGAAATAGCGCCGCTCGCGCCGATCATCGGTATCGCCGAACCGCTGTCGACCGCAAATTGCGCGAAGGCCGCCGCATAAGCGCCGACAACATAGAGAATCGCCATCAATTGCGGACCAAGCACCTGTTCGACATAGCGACCGCAGAATAGCAGCATCAGCATGTTGAAACTCAGGTGCAGCAAGCCGCTGTGCAGGAAGGCAGAAGATAGCGGCGTCAACCAGGCGGGCACGAGCCAGCCATATTGGGAGATATCAATCTCCGCTCCGCTCAGCCGGATCGGGAACATCCCGCCCCGCAGCACCGCCTCCTGCTGCCAGCCAAAAATCCAGATCAGCAGAAAGATCACGACATTGGCGATGATCAGTCCGTTGGTCAATTTCCCGGCCGGCATGGTCATGGGGCCTAGATGAACTCGATCTTGTCGAGCAGGAAATATTTGTCACCCGACGGCACGGTCACTTCGATCTCGTCGCCGACGCTGCGCCCGATCAATGCCCGGCCAATCGGCGAGTTGTAGCTGATCTTGCCAGCCTTGGCGTCGGCTTCCGCCTGACCGACCAGCTGATATTTCACCGGCTTGTCATCTTCGTCGAGCAAGGTCAAAGTCGCGCCAAATACCGCCTTGTCGCCGGACAGGGTTGCCGGATCGATAACCTGGGCGCGGGACAATTTGTCTTCGAGATCACTGATCGTCGCCTCGACCTGGCCCTGCCGTTCCTTCGCCGCATGATATTCGGCATTTTCCGAAAGATCACCATGCGCACGCGCGGTTTCGATCGCGTCGACGATGATCGGACGCTCCGCTTTCAGCGCCTTGAGTTCGGCCTCCATCTTGGCATGGCCTTCGGCGAGCATTGGTACTTTTTCAACAGCCATCAACTTGGCCTTTCCTTACTGATGCGCTGCCGATTTCTGCCGTGCAGCGTCAAAAACAGTTTTCCGGCGCCCCTCTTTGAAAGAGCGCCCGCAGTGTGACGAAATGTCGGAAAATTAAGTCTGCGAAGCTTTATAATAGGACTGAAGCGCGCGAACTTCAAGAGTCTCATCGCGCATGGCCTCAATCGCCTGCATCGCGGCGTTGCTCGCCGTGGCGGTTGTAAAGATCGGAATCTTGCCAACCAGCGCCGCGGCCCGGATCGATTTCGAATCCTTGAGCGACTGCCAACCTTCGGTGGTGTTGAAGATCAGATTGACCTCGCCATCCTTGATCCGGTCGACGATATGCGGTCGTCCCTCGATGACCTTGTTGACCTTCTCGACCGCGATACCTTTTCCGGTGAGATAATCCGCGGTTCCCGACGTTGCAATCAGGCGGAAGCCCAGCTTGTCGGCCAGGCGCGCGGCCGGTTCGATGACTTTCTTGTCGGTTTCCTTGACCGAGATGAAGATCGTCCCGCCGGTGGGCAATATATTGCCGGCGCCGAGCTGCGACTTGGCAAAGGCAATCGGAAATCCCTGGTCGATTCCCATAACTTCGCCGGTAGATTTCATTTCCGGTGACAAGATCGGATCGACACCGGGGAAGCGATTGAACGGGAATACCGCCTCCTTGACCGCGGTATAGTTGATATGGCGGTTGATCCCCGGAAGATCCTTGAGCTTCTCTCCGGCCATCACCCGCGACGCGATCTTGGCAATCGGCACGCCAATCGCCTTGGCGACGAACGGCACCGTCCGGCTGGCGCGCGGATTGACCTCGATCAGATAGACCTGCCCGTCCTTGACCGCGAACTGGATGTTCATCAGCCCGCGCACTTTCAGACCAAAAGCCAGCGCCTCGGTCTGCCGTTCCATTTCGGATATGATCTCGTCGCTGAGATTATAGGGCGGAATCGAGCAGGCGCTGTCGCCCGAATGGACGCCGGCTTCCTCGATATGCTGGAGCAGGCCGCAGACGACCACTTCGTCGCCGTCGCAAATCGCATCGACATCGACTTCAATCGCATCGCGCAGATATTGATCGACCAATACCGGACTATCGCCCGACACATTCACGGCGGTCTTGATGTAGTTATCCAACTGCGCTTCGGAATCGACGATCTCCATCGCCCGCCCGCCGAGCACAAAGGACGGGCGCAGCAGCACCGGATAGCCGATACGCGCGGCGACAGCGGCGGCTTCATCGCGGGTGTGGGCAATGCCGTTTTCTGGTTGTTTCAGGCCAAGCTTATCGACCAATTTGGCAAACCGTTCGCGGTCTTCCGCATGGTCAATCGCATCGGGCGAAGTCCCGAGGATCGGAATACCCTCATCCTCCAGCGCCTGCGCCAGTTTCAGCGGCGTTTGCCCGCCAAA
>CAJQNR010000136.1 GCA_905479715.1 uncultured Sphingorhabdus sp. | reverse complement strand
GGCGCGCGCCTGTCTGTCGAAGTCGAGCGCGGAGCCGATAAAGTTCCGATAGCCGTCAATCTGGGAGCCCCTTGATGCGTAGCTTTTTCACCCGGTTGATGGCCGTCCTCGCTGTCTGTGCGTGCCTGTTGGCGGCGCCCGTGTCGGCCCAGCACACGCTGAATGTCCGCGATGCCGATATCCGCGCGTTTGTTCAGGATGCGGCCAAGGTTACCGGCCGGACCTTCATCCTCGACAGCCGAGTGCAAGGCAAGGTCTCGGTGGTTACCGACCGGCCGCTTAGCCGCTCGGAATATTTCGAGATATTCCTGTCGACGCTGCGTGCCAATAATCTGGTCGCGATTCCGACGACTCGTGGTGCCTATCGCATCCAGCCCGCCGATGGCGCGGCTTCGCAGCCGACCCGGATCGGCTCACGCGGCGCAGAGGGCAATCAGCTGGTCACGGAAGTGGTGCGGCTGAAATCGATCGTCGCGACCGAAGCGCTGGAAACGCTGCGTCCGCTGGTCAGCAAGCAGGGCTCGATCACCTCGAACCGCAACGCCAACAGTCTGGTAATCGTTGACTATGCCGACAATATTCGCCGGATTCGCAGTCTGGTCGGAGAGATTGACCGCGACAGCGCCGCTAGCACCATCATCACGCTGAAAAACGCCGGTGCCCGGGAAATTGCCACATCGCTTCAGGCGCTGGCTGCACAGGGTGGTGGCGAAGGGCTGCGCGCACCGGTTACCGTGGTGCCGATCGACAGCAGCAACAGCATCGCCCTGCGCGGCGATCCCGGCGCGGTGTCGCGCTTTGCGCAAATGGCGCGGGAACTGGACAAGGGCGCAGAATCGGGGACCGAGATACGCGTCCACCGGCTCGACTATGCCAATGCCGAACATCTCCTGCCAGTGATCGAGAATCTACTGGGCAGCAACGGCACGGGCGGCAGTTCGGCAACGGTTGCGCCAGCCAGCGGTGGCGAAGGCGCGGCAGCACCGCTCGCTGCCAGCACCAACGGCAATGGCATCGCAAGTCGTGGTCCCTCGATCGTAACCCGTCTGGAAGGGACCAATGCGATCATTGTCGCGGCCAATCCCGACGTGCAACGTATGATCGGCGAACTGATCCGCCAGCTTGATACGCGGCAGGAACAGGTGGTCGTCGAAGCGATCATCGTCGAAATTTCGGAAACGCTGGCCCGCGAACTGGGCGTGCAATGGCTGGTGGGCGGCAAGGATGTGCCCTTTGCGGTGACCAATTTCTCCAATGCTTCTCCCAATATCGTCGACGTCGCGGGTGGTTTGCTGGCCGACCAGTTTGATACGACAACCACTACCACGACCGATACCGCGACCACCGTGACGACCAACAGCGCGGTCGGCGATGCGTTGCGGCAAAATGCAGCGGATGCTGTACTTGGCGCGCGCGGCGGCTTTGGCGGTTTTGCCACCAGCCTCGGCGGCAGCGCCGTGCTCGGCGCGATCATCAATGCGGTGCAGTCGGACAGCAACAGCAACGTCCTGTCGACGCCTTCGCTGACGGTGAACAATAATCTCAAGGGCAGCATCCTGTTCGGTCAGGAAATACCGGTGTCGACCGGTGAAGCCTTGTCGGGCAATTTCGACAATGCCTTCCGCACGATCCAGCGGCAGAATGTCGGGATCGAGCTGGAAGTGACACCGCAGATCAATGCCGGTGACGAGGTGCGGATGGAATTGCGCCAGCAGGTCAGTTCGATTGCCGGGCCGGTCTCCGACGATTTCAACGAGCTGATCATCAACAAGCGGGAAATCAACACCACTGTGACCGTCGGTGATGGCGAGATTATTGCGCTCGGCGGCCTGCTCGATGACAACGAGCGGCGCACGATCCAGAAAGTGCCATTTCTCGGCGACATTCCCGTTCTTGGCGAATTGTTCCGGTCGCGCGGCAAGTCGCGGATCAAGACCAATCTGATGGTCTTCATCCGCCCAACGATCCTGAAAGATCCGAATGACGCACGGCGTTTTTCGAGTTCGCGTTATGACTATATCCGCAATCGCCAGATCGCTCGCACTCCGGATGAAGAGCCTTCGCTTGATGCGCTGGTTCGCGATTATCTCGGGACCGTACCGCCGTCGGTCGCGTCGCGGCCCGATGACCAGATCATCTATGCGCCGGGCGATGTACCTGCGGTCAGGGACAATGGCATGATCGAGCCGGCGCCTTTGCCGGCGAGCGAGGCCAGCGGGAACCAATGATGGAGATCGCCCGCGGCACAGAGGCGGTTGTCTCCGACGCAGATGACGGACTGATCCAGCCATCGGCTATCAAGGACCTGCCTTATGCCTATGCGCGGGATCATGGGCTGCTGATACAGGATCGCAGTGGCGAGCGGCTTTCTCTTGCGATGCGTGAGGGGGGTGACCCGTCCGCCCTGCTGGAGGTACGGCGCTTTCTGGCGCTGCCCTTTGACGTGGAGACGGTCGAGGGGCCGGCGTTCGAGAAATTGCTCGGCGCCCATTATGCAATGGACGGCTCGGCTGCGGCCATGGCTGGCGATATGGCACTGGCCGGTGAAGGGCTGGACGATATAGCCGGTGATATCCCGAGCGCAGAAGATCTGCTCGACAGCGCGGATGATGCGCCAACGATCCGGCTGATCAACGGGATCATTGCCGAAGCGGCAAGGCAGGGCGCCTCCGATATTCATATCGAGCCTTATGAAACCGGCCTTGTCGTTCGGATGCGGGTTGATGGCGTGCTGACCGAAAAACTCAGAATGCCGCCCCATGTCGCGGGCGTGATCGTCAACCGGATCAAGGTGATGGCGCGGCTGGATATTGCCGAGCGGCGAATTCCGCAGGATGGCCGGATCAGCCTGACGCTTGGCGGGAAATTGCTCGATGTGCGCGTTTCGACCTTGCCCAATCGCGCCAGCGAACGGGTCGTGATGCGAATTCTCGACAAGGAAAGCGCCGGGATATCGCTTGATCTGCTTGGCATGTCGGAGAGCACCCTTGCGATCCTGACCGATGCGCTCAGCGAACCCAATGGCATCATTCTTGTGACCGGCCCCACCGGCTCGGGCAAGACGACGACGCTTTATGCCGGGCTCAAGCAGCTCAACGACGGCAGCCGCAATATCCTGACGGTCGAGGACCCGGTCGAATATGCGATCGAGGGCATTGGCCAGACCCAGGTCAACGCCAAGGTCGGCCTGACCTTCGCTGCGGGTCTGCGCGCCATATTGCGGCAAGATCCCGATGTGGTGATGATCGGCGAAATCAGGGACCGGGAGACAGCGGAGATTGCGGTGCAGGCGAGTCTCACCGGCCATCTGGTGCTGTCCACCGTACACACCAATGACGCGGTCGGCGCGATCACGCGGATGCGCGACATGAAGGTGGAGCCGTTTCTGCTTGCCTCGACCCTGCGCGCGGTGATTGCCCAGCGTCTGGTGCGCAAACTGTGTGAACATTGTCGTACGCCGATAGAGGTCGATGGCAGTCTCGCTTCGCTGCTCGGTTTTGACGATGGCACGGTGGTTTACCGCGAGACCGGCTGCGAACATTGCAACCAGACCGGCTTTCAGGGACGCATCGGGGTGTTCGAGGCGATCCGGATCGATGACACGCTCAGAAAGCTGATCAATGACGGCGGCGAGGAAGCCGCGATCAGCGCCCATGCGTTCCGCAACCAGCCCCATCTGGGTGTCGCCGCGAGAGCGCTTGTCCGCGAAGGACTGACCACCGCCGAAGAGGCTATTCGCATCTCCCGCCGCGAAAGCGAAGCGACCGATGCCTGAATTTGCCTATACCGCGATCGACCCCAAGGGTCGGGAAAAAACCGGGCGGCTGGCGGCGGCCAGCGATGATGCGGCGCGGGCGAAGCTGACCGAACGCAATTTCTACGTCGTCAAGGTCGAAGCGGCACAGGGCGGGAAAGGCAGGGAGAACAAAGGATCTGCCGGCCTGTTCGGTCCGAAAAAGCTGACATCGAAAGAGCTCACCTTGTTCACGCGGCAATTGTCGTCGCTGGTGCAGGTCAGTCCTCTTGAGGAAGCGCTGCGGCTGATCGGCAACCAGAATGAAAAACCGCATGTGCAGCAACGGATCGCGACGGTGCATGGCGGGGTGATCGAAGGACAGCGACTCTCCGAGGCGATGCGCCGCGAACCGAAAAGCTTCCCGCCGCTCTATCGGGCGATGATTGCTGCAGGGGAAAGCTCGGGCACGTTGCCCGATATCACCGAACGGCTGGCCGATCTGCTCGAACGACAGGCCGAACTGCGCGGAAAATTGATCGGCACGTTGGCCTATCCGGCGGTGCTGGCTTTGGTCTCGGTCATCGTCGTCGCATTGCTGATGATCGCGGTCGTGCCCAAGGTGGTCGAACAGTTTGACGATGTGAACCAGCAACTGCCGATGATCACGCGCATCGTTATCGGTATTTCCAGCTTTCTTGCCGACTGGTGGTGGGCGATTGCCATTGTCATCGGCGTGGTGATCCTGATTGGCTGGCGCGCGCTCAAGGAGCCCCAGCTCAAATATCGCTTTGACGGTTTCCTGCTGCGCCTGCCATTTGTCGGACGCTTGCTGCGCGATTTGCACGCGGCGCGACTGGCGCGCACCCTGTCGACCATGGTTGCCAGCCGCCTGCCGATTATCGAGGGCTTGCGGCTGACCACCGAGACAATCCACAACAGCGTATTGCGCAAGGCCTCGGAAGATATGGTGGAAGCCATAAGAGGTGGCGGCAGTCTGTCCACGGCGCTCAAGAATACCGGCGTTTTCCCGCCGATGCTGGTCTATATGACTTCCAGCGGCGAAGCATCGGGACAGTTGGACGATATGCTGGCGCGGGCAGCGGGCTATCTCGAGCGGGAATTTGACAATTTCAGCTCCACCGCCTTGTCCTTGCTCGAACCGATCATCATCGTGGCGCTTGGCGGACTGGTCGCGCTGGTGATATTGGCGATATTGTTACCCATTTTGCAGTTACAGAATCTTGCCGGACTATAGCGCCGGAAAAAAGGAATGATCATGACGACAGATATTGAAAATCCTGACCAGGATCACGCTCCGGAAGCGAAGCAGAAGCGCAACGGCTTCACGCTGGTCGAGTTGATGGTGGTGATCTTCATTCTCGGCCTGCTGACAACGATTGTGGTGATCAATGTGCTGCCCAGTCAGGATCGCGCAATGGTCGAGAAGGCGCGGGCGGATATTGCCACGCTTGGCCAGGCGCTCGAAATGTACCGACTCGACAATCTCAGCTATCCCGGTTCGTCCGACGGGCTGCAGGCGCTGATCGCGCCGCCTGCATCTCTGGCCACGACCGGGCGTTACCGGCAAGGCGGCTATATCAAGAAGCTGCCCGATGATCCGTGGGGCCGGCCCTATCAATATGATAATCCGGGCCGTCAGGGACCGGGCTTTGACCTCTATTCTCTGGGCGCCGATGGCGCACCGGGCGGCGAAGATGACAATGCCGATATCTACGGCGAATAAGAACAGCCGCGCGTGAGCCAGTCCGTCCTTCTCATTGCCTTTCCGGCCACCGACGGGGAAGCGCTCCCTTGGTGGCATGTTGCTGATGGCTCCGTGCAGGCCTGGGGATGTGATCCTGACCCGGTCATGGCTTCGCAAGCCTATGGACCGGATCAGGCCAAGGGGGATGTAAAGGTGATTGCGCTTGTGCCGTCGCATCTGACCACGGTCATCGGGCACGAACCGATCAGCGACGTAACACGGGGTCAGGCGCTTACTGCGGCGATTTTGGCCGCCAAAGCCCAAAGCCTTGAAGGCGACAAGGTTCATATCGTTGCCACTATCGATAGCGCGGGTGAGCCGGTCACGGCGTCGGTTGGACGGGATATTTTGTCTTCCGGTCTGGTCCATTTGAAGGCACTGGATATTGATCCTGATGCGATCATTCCCGCGGGCTGGTTGCTGCCGGTCACGGAAGATGGCGCGGTGTCTGCGGATTTCGGATTTGACCATGTTGTCCGCGCAGAAAATATCATTGCCACCGATGATCCGGTGTTGCGCGACATTCTGTTTGCTGACCGGACGGTCCGGCCGATTGCCGGCGATGCCTTCAACACCATGATGGCCGGTGCTTGGGACAAGAGCGATCTGAATTTTCGTGCCGGGCCTTTTGCCAAAAAGACGCGGCGGGCGATGGACGCCCGGCAAAAGCGCCGGCTCGGCTGGATGGTGGCGGCGCTGGTCATATTGTCGCTTGCCATCCCGCTGGTGCAACTGGCGCAATATCACTGGGCGGCAGGCAAGGCGGATGACGCTGCTTTGGCCAGTGCGGTTCCGGTCGTGGGTGAGACGGAAGATCCGGACAGCGCCGAACGCGCGCTCGACAAGCGGCTGATCGCCGAAAACCGCGGCAATATCATGTTCCCGGTTCCGGCTTCGGCGCTCTATTCCGCGCTGCAGCAGGTCCCCAATGTGTCGATCAGCCGGATGGCTTATGGTGAAAACGGGATTGTGTCGGCGACCTTGTCCGCGGTTCGCAACGAAGATATCAATCCCGCCCTGCTGGCGATGCAGGAAGCGGGCTTCATCATTACCGCGACACCGCGCACCGACGCGACGGGATCGGCGCAGGCGGATATAACGGTGAGGGCGCCATGATCGACAATATGAGAAACTGGTTTGTCGGTCTGAGCCAGCGGGAGAAAATCCTGGTGGCGGTCGCCGGGCTGCTGTTGGCGGCTCTCGTGGGCTTTTACGGGATTGCCCGGCCGATGTTCGGAGCGATGAGCGCTGCGGAAGAGCGCTATGTCGATGCGGTTGAACGGCAAGCGCGGATCGAATCCAAAGTGGCAGCGCTCCGGCAACCAGCAGCAAGGAAATCGGCGAAGTTCACCGGCGCGATCGATGCTTTTGTCAGCCAAAGTGCCGGTGAAACCGGGATCGCTGTTGGCTCCGTCGTTCCCCAGTCGGGCGACCGGGTCAATATGGTGGTCGAATCCGCCAAGCCGACCGCATTATTTGGCTGGCTCGCGCGGATTGAACGGGAAGGAATTGCGGTCGAAACGCTCAACGTGAACCCGGCAGGCGATGGCGCGGTGTCGGCAACGATCACCTTGCGCTCCCACTAGCGGAGCGCCTTGCTTCTCGTTACTCGGCCGGTTCGATATGAGGCTGCTTGTCTTTTGCCGGAAACATCACGCCGCCGTCATCGGCCGACATGGCCTCCGGTTCGGCGAGTTCGGGCTTCGCCACTTTCGCGTTTTTCTGGACCCATTCGCCCTTTTCGTTGCGAATATAGGCGGGAGCCCGCTGGACGTTCCACACCAGCCCCATTTTCTCCCACGCATAGATGATCTGGCCGTTGAGATCGAATTCCCACCACGCGACTTGCGATGAAGCGGCGCGCGGGTGCTGGTGATGGTTGTTGTGCCAGCCATCGCCAAAGGTCATCCAGGCCATGAACCAGTTGTTGCGCGAGCCGTCCTTGGTGTCGAACCGCTGCGAACCGAAGACATGGCCGATGCTGTTCACGCCCATGACGAAATTCAGGAAGAAAAAGTTGCGGAAGAAGCCACCGATCAGGATGGTCCCGATGATATATTCCGGTCCGCCAAAGGCCAGCGCCCAGAGAGCAGGCAGGATGATGCTGGAAAAAATGGCGATCGACCAGCGATGCTTGTGGCACCACAGAACTTGCGGATCATCGATCAATCCTTTGCCATAAACGCGCATGTCCGAGGTGGTATTGTCGAACAGCCAGCCGAAATGAGCAATGCCCAGGCCTTTCCAGACCGGCATTTTCTTGCCGTGGCCGTCGATATAGGGGCTGTGGACGTCGCCAACGGCATCGGCAAAAGCATGGTGGCGGCGATGGTCAGCCGCCCATTTCAAGACCGAGGCCTGACACGCCATTTGCGCCATGATACCGATGGCGAGGCGCATTTTCGGTCCGGCTTCGAATGCGCGATGGGTGAAATAACGGTGATAGCCGATCCCGACGCCCATGTTGATCAGCGCAAAGCCGAACAGAAAGGCCGACCATTCCACCCAGCCGGTCGTGTGGGTGAGGGTCCAGTAAAGCGCGCCGAGCGAACCAAGGACCATGGTCGAGAGCAATATGCCATATTCGATACGTTTTGCCCGCGCAGCCGGTCCGCCGATGATGACGCCGTGCTGGGGATGCTGCTCCGACGGTGTGTAATCATCGGGTTGAATGTCACTAAATGCCGTCGCCATCGCCAAAATTCCTCGAAACTTGCCTCGGGACCTCAGGATATAGGCTATTCAACATGATTACAATTGTCTTAACCATTGTGTGGCCGAATGCCGCAAAATGCACAAAATTGGCCAATATTGAGACGCGATATGACGCATTCGACCGGCTTCGGGCGCATCCTGTCGCGCCATGGCCGTTGTTCGGCAACGCGACAGCGCTCCGGATGCTTCCGGGATATGCCACTCCGCAGGAAGGAGCTTTTTGATGATATTTCGCACGCTAATTATTGCCACTCCGGTCGGGGAATGACTCCCAGGACGCTCCGGTTATCCTAGTCGTCGTGGGTGCGCATCCGTCCGTTGCGGCGGCTGCTTGATGAAGAGCGGGGAGCCGGTCGCGTTGCTTCGGCTGGCCGGGCAGCGGGCGCGGGGCGGCTTCGTGACTGCTCGGTCGCTCTCGCTGGGCGCGAGTTCGTCCGGTCGCTCCGATTGCGGGTCGGTGCTGCCTGACCATTTTGGTCCGTCCGTCGCGTCTGTGTCGCTCGCCGTTCGGTGCGGTCGCTGCGCCTTCGATCCGGGGTAGCGTCACGACGGTCATATCGTCGGTCGCGCCGATCAGCCTGCCGCTGTGGGTTGCGATCTCGGGCATGGTGGCCGCCATATTCGGCCCGCTGCCGCGCCCAATGGCGTCGGTGGCTGTCACGCATCACATGGCGTCTGCCACCGCGATCAAAGATATAAATGCCATAGCCGGGATAATAATATTGATCATACCAGCCGCCGCCGAAGCCGATATTGGCAAAGCCATAGCCATAGTCGCAGGCATAATAATCGTCGAACGGAGCATAGGGATCGCAATCATAACCACCGTTGACATAGCCGTCGCCATAATAGCCGGTGCCATACATGCAGCCACCCAGAGTCAATAGCGTTCCAGCTGCCACTGCGGATTTCAGGGCCCGGGCCATCGTAAATTGTGTCATGATCTTTTTCCTCAAAACCGGTTCCAACGGCACCAGATATGCCGGGTCGCGATTCTTTCCCTATTGTTGATAGAGATAACCCCCAGCGATTGAATAGCGGATGAATGGAGGGCTTGCTGACATTAATGAAAGTAGCTATTGTAAAAAGAAAACATCCAGTTAGGAGCTTTCCCTTGGCCACTGTTGCAGCAAAACCGCATGGATATCCCTATCAGGAAAGTGCCAATCCCCATTGGGTGACGCCGCCGAGTGAGGCGCAACTGGCGCATATCCCGGGCGAGCAGGGATTGCCAATATTGGGAACGACGCTGAAGGTAATCAGAGACCCGATCGGTTTCGGAAAATATATGTCCGAACGCTACGGATCGGTCTATCGCACCCATAGTTTCGGCAAGCAGAATGTCATGCTGCTCGGTGCCGATGCGACCGAACTGGTGATGTTCAACAAGGACAAGATATTTTCCAGTGAGCAGGGCTGGGGCCCGGTGCTCAACAATCTCTTTCCGCGCGGCTTGATGCTGATGGATTTTGAGCGGCACAGGGCTGACCGCAAGGCGCTCTCGGTTGCCTTCAAGCCGGGACCGATGAAGCACCATTGCGAGGTTTTGGGGACGGGCATATTGGACCGCGTCGCCGCGTGGGGCGGAACAGAATTCAATTTTTATCCGGCGATCAAGTCGTTGTCCCTCGATACCGCAGCCAGCGCAATTCTGGGCATTCCCTGGGGACCGGAAGCCGACAAGATCAACAAGGCCTTCGTTGATGAAGTGCAGGCTTCGGTTGGTATTGCGCGTTCGCCGATACCGTTCACCAAGATGTGGAAAGGCGTCAAGGCGCGCGAATATCTGCTCGAATATTTTACCCCGCAGGTCAAAGAACGCCGGGCCAAGGGTGGAGAGGATATCTTTACCCAGATATGCCTCGCAACCCATGAAAATGGCGAGTTGCTGACCGAGGATGAAGTCGTCGATCACATGAATTTCCTGATGATGGCGGCGCATGATACGATTACCTCGTCGGCAACCAGCCTGATCTATCTGCTCGCCAAACATCCCGAGTGGCAGGACAAGATTCGCGAAGAATGTCTGTCGGTGGCGCCCGCCGGAACGGCACTGTCTATGGAACAGCTGGGCAAGCTTGAATTGACCGAAATGGCCTTCAAGGAAGCGTTGCGGCTGATTCCGCCGGTGCCTTCGATGCCGCGCCGCGCGGTCAAGGAATTCACGTTCCGCAATTATACGATTCCCGCTGGCACATCGGTCGCGGTCAGCCCCAGCTTCGTTCACAAGATGGAAAAACACTGGCCCAATCCGGAACAATTCGATCCATTGCGCTTCACGCCGGAAAATTCGGCCGGTCGTCACAAATATGCATGGGTACCCTTCGGCGGCGGCGCGCATATGTGTCTCGGTCTCCATTTTGCCTATATGCAGATCAAGATATTGATGCACGCGCTGCTGACCCAGAACCGCGTTGTGCTGCAGGGTGGGCCGGATTACGAGCCGAAATGGCAGGTTTTCCCGATCCCGCAGCCGAAAGACGGTTTGCCGGTTCGGCTTGAACGGCTCTAGCGGCCTTATTTCCGAAAGCCGGGCTCGGCATTTCGGCCGACTGCAGAACTGGCGCAGATTTATCTGCTGAAGGTCGTTTTGTGACCGATGACGGGAATAAGTGTAAGCATTCACTCATCAGGGAAAATGTCCGCGGCCTGGCGGCCGAGGGTGCGTATAAAACCGGCAATATGGTTCCGCCATCGCAAGCTTTAGGGATCAACGGGGAACAAAACTCGCGGAAAGCGGGTGTGGCACTGGCGGTAAGTGCAAGCATTCTAACATAAAGAGAGGCAGGTTTTTCCCGCTTGGGGACTGATATTACACACAAAAATTGACAGCGCGATTCCTCCGTGGCAGTCTTCCATGATCAACGAGGATCAAAACTGGCCGAAGGCGGGGATCGGTGGTTTTGGGGTTCGGGATGAGTGTAAGCCTTCTCTCACAAGGGAAGAGACGGCCACTGCTTGCGAACATTCGTTGACCGGAGCCGGATGAGGGGGCTCCGCAATTGGACGAAATCACAGCCTCAACAAACGACGGCCGGGCAACCAGTTCGTAAAGTCACAAACCCATCTCCGTTCAGCACGGAAGGGAAACAGGGGGATATCATATGATCGCGTTTCGCTTTGCCACTATATTGATTGGCTTCATTCCGCTTTGGTTCGGAGTGAACGGAATATTTTTCGGAGCGGCCGAGCATATGGGTACAGATCCGTTCAGCGTCGCGCTCGATAACCAGTATCGCTATTATTCCGGCGTTTATCTCGGGGTTGCCGCGATGTTTTTCTACAGCGCCGGTGATCTGAGGCGACGGGCGACCTTCTTCCGCTTCGGGATTTTGTTCTTCTTCATCGGTGGATGCGCAAGGGCCATATCCTATCTCACTGTAGGCCCGGCGCCGACCGAGCAAATCGGGGCGATGGCGGTCGAATTGCTGTCACCGTTGCTACTACTGTGGCAGGCCAAAGCGCTGCGATACTAGGACCAATATCGGGCTTGATCGCCGGTGCCGACAATAGAACGACAATTGACGGTCGACGATTTACTTCGCCAGCATGTCCTTCAGATATCCGCCAGTGTAGCTGGCCTTGACCTTGGCGACCTCTTCCGGCGTTCCTTGCGCGACAATTTCGCCGCCGCGTACGCCGCCTTCGGGGCCGAGGTCGATGATATGGTCGGCGGTCTTGATGACGTCGAGATTATGCTCGATCACCACCACGCTATTGCCCTGTTCTACGAGCTGGTGGAGCACCTCCAGCAGCTTGCGGACATCCTCGAAATGCAGACCTGTCGTCGGTTCATCAAGAATATAGAGCGTCTGGCCGGTTGACCGTTTCGACAGTTCCTTGGCCAGCTTGACCCGCTGCGCCTCGCCGCCCGACAGGGTTGTTGCCTGCTGGCCAACCTTCACATAGCCGAGCCCCACTTCGTATAACATCGCCATCTTGTCGCGGATCGGCGGGACCGCCTTGAAGAAGCTGACCGCGTCCTCGACCGTCATGTCGAGAATATCGGCGATCGACTTGCCCTTGAACTTCACTTCGAGCGTCTCGCGATTATAGCGTTTGCCGCCGCATTCCTCGCAGGTGACATAGACGTCAGGCAGGAAGTGCATCTCGATCTTGATCAACCCGTCGCCACGGCACACTTCGCAGCGGCCGCCCTTGACGTTGAAGCTGAACCGGCCCGGCTTGTAGCCCCGCGCCTGCGCTTCCGGCAGTCCGGCAAACCAGTCGCGGATATTGGTGAAGGCACCGGTATAGGTTGCCGGGTTCGACCGCGGGGTGCGGCCAATCGGCGACTGGTCGATGTCGATGACCTTGTCGCAATATTGCAGGCCGGTGATCTTGTCATGCGCGCCGGCAATTACCCGCGCGCCATTGAGCGTGCGTGCTGCCGCTGCGTAGAGCGTGTCGATGGTCAGCGAGCTTTTGCCCGAACCCGACAGGCCGGTGATGCAGGTGAAGGTGCCGAGCGGGATTGAAGCGGTGACATTCTGCAGATTGTTGGCGGTGGCGCCGTGCACGGTCAGTTTCTTGCCATTGCCCTTGCGCCTTTTCTTCGGCACCTCGATCTCGCGCGTGCCGTTGAGATAGGCAGCGGTCAGCGATTTTTTTGATTTCAGGATCTGCTTGAGCGTGCCTTCGGCAACAACCTCGCCGCCATGGACGCCGGCGCCCGGTCCCATGTCGACAACCCAGTCCGCAGTGCGGATCGCGTCTTCGTCATGCTCGACCACAATCACCGTATTGCCGAGATCGCGCAGGCGTTTGAGCGTGGTCAGCAAGCGGTCATTGTCGCGCTGGTGCAGGCCGATGCTGGGTTCGTCGAGCACGTAGAGCACGCCGGACAGGCCGCTGCCGATCTGGCTGGCGAGCCGGATGCGCTGGCTCTCCCCGCCCGACAGCGTGCCCGATGTCCGGTCCAGGTTGAGGTAATCCAGCCCGACATTGTCGAGGAAGCCGAGCCGTTCGTTGATTTCCTTCAGGATGGCCTTGGCGATCTGGCTTTGCTGATCGGTCAGCTCATCATCCAGCGCGAGGAACCACTTCTTTGCATCAGCGACGGACATTTTGGTGGGTTCAGCAATATCGGTCATCGCGTGAAAGTCTTCGCGGCTTAGGATACTACCATGTCCTTTTCCTCCAATCAACTTCGTAGTTAACTGTAATAACCAAATCAACCCTGTCCATTTCAGCGGAAATATTAATACTTTTAAGGCAGTGGTTGTAAAACCTGCTAATTGTTTCCAATAAGTTGCTCCAATAGTTTTGGGTATTATCTCGGACGCCACTAATATTAAAATCGTCATAATAGATGAAACAACACCCAC
>CAJQNR010000135.1 GCA_905479715.1 uncultured Sphingorhabdus sp. | reverse complement strand
CCGAAATCACCGTCGAACGAATATTTCTTCGCATATTTGCCATTTCGCAAAAAGCCAGAAGGCGAGTCATATAAACAGGGTTCTGTCGCCTGACGCGGCAAATAACAGGGCTTCTTAATCTCCTTCCTTGACTACTCTTGGAAACTTGAGATGCCTTTGACCTTAAGGAGAATAGAAATGAAGACGTTGAAACTAATGGCTGCATCTGCTGCTGCATGTGCTCTGGCAATTGGCGCCCCCGCCTATGCTCAGCAAGGACAGAACAATGATGTCACCGACACCAACAATGGTGCTGTGGTGGTCAATGACCTCCTCGATGTTTATCTTCAAGCGCAAGATAACTCACAGGACAATGACACGCTCACGGTCGGTGATGTTGGCAGCAACAACAACACGGTTACAGCCAACCAACTGCTCAATGCCGTCAACACCAACTCCATGATGGATGAACTCGTCGATCTCGACGGGGAAGACGGCACACCGGCTCCGGTAGGCTATAACAGCGGCGACATTTACGTCCGTGGCAATGCTTTTGCAGCCTTCGCTGGCATTCTGAACAGTGCAAATAACACTGGTATCAATGCCAACACGCAGGCAGCAAGCAATATTGCTGCGCAAGGCACCATCAACTTCGGTGATGGCGGCGCTGCAGCAGCCGATGGCGGCGCAGGCGGCGACTAAATACCGGAAAGGTGGGGCCGGTTCTTCCAATTGGACCGGCCCTTACACCCCCCCAAACCGGAGTTTAGACCATGAAAAAGCTACCCCTGATTCTCGTGATTGCTTCGTTGACGATCCATACACAAACGGCCTCTGCGCAATCTGTTTCGGCAGAGCCGGAATCCACACCCGCATCTGAAAATGCGTCGGCAGACACTGCTGTTTCCGTTCCCACACCGGTTCTTTCCTTTGAAGAACTGGATGAAATGCGCGGCGGAACGCAAATCGCGATCAACAATCAGACACTCAACGCCGCAAATACGGGAAATACCATCAATGGCGATTTTGCCGCTGGCGACGTGAGTTTGGCCGATGATGCATTTTCCAATTTTACCGGCCTCGGAAACTTTGTTTTCAACACTGGTGCCCAATCCTCGCTACAGGCCGGGATGAGCATAACGATCAACATCAGCGAATAGGTTCGTTCCATGCCTCTTGGTAGATCACATTCCTCGCTAAGGCAGCTATGCAAACAATGCCTTCTGGTCAGCCTGCTCGCTTCGACCGGAGCCATTGTTTCCGTCCAGACTGCAAAAGCGGAAGTTCGGCTTGGCCGGGAATTTGCCGGCGGTGACTTCTCGATCGGCGTGATGACCTGGTGGGACATTCCTTTTCGCTCGGTGGTGCGGCAGCGCTATGATTTTAGCTGTGGGTCGGCTGCCGTAGCCACATTGTTGAGTTACCATTACGGCCGTCCGACCGCGGAGGCGACACCCTTTCGGGCAATGTGGGACCTGGGTGACAAGGAGACCATCAAGAAAGTCGGGTTCTCGATGCTCGACATGCGCAATTATCTGCAATCTCTCGGCTATCGAGCCGAAGGTTTCAAAATCAAGCCAGAACAGCTTATCGAGATAAAACGCCCCGTCATCGTTCTGCTGGATCTCGACGGGTTCAAACATTTTGTTGTCGTGAAGGGGCAGACCGAAGATCAGGTTCTCGTCGGCGATTCCGTGCTTGGCCTCAAGAAATATTCGATCGAGGATTTTCAGAAATACTGGAATGGCGTGGTTCTGGCGATAATGGACGGTCCGATAAAAAAGCGTCCCACCTATAATCTCGCTGGCGACTGGAACCCCTGGTCCAAGGCCCCCGTCGACGAAATCGCCTCGACCGCTGAAATCGGTAATCTGACCACCCATCTTCCCCCGCTATACCAACTCACACCGGAGTTACTCCTCGATGTGCGGGTTGGTACCGTTCGATGAGAGACAAGCCATGAACAAATCAATCAAGATTATTACCCCGGCGGTCGCATTGCTCGCGTTCGTCACCCCCCCCGCCGCACAAGCGCAAAACGCAGCGGCAACAAGCCTGCCCGTAGTCGTGTCAGATGAAGAACTGAACGAACTGCGCGGCGGGTTTGTCTGGTCCGGGCTTGATATTAACTTCGGAGCCGACATCCGGACATATGTGGATGGCAATCTGGTGCTGCAAACCGTCCTGAACTGGACCGATGGCGGCGTTGAAACGCTGCAGACAGCGGCAAATGGACTGACCCCGGTCGATTCCGCCACGCTCCAGAATAATATCTATTCCGCCGGTGGCATTCGCATGAAGGTCGGTGATTCACCGGTATATGTGCTGAATGACGGCCGCACGGCATTGACCCATGAAACGGAAAATGGCCTCCAGAACATGCTGATCAACACGGCGGTCGGATTGAACAGCGTGCAGGAGGTGAACGCCACGATTGATCTGTCAGGATATCAGCAATTCAATTCGGAGCTGATGTTCGACCGACTGAACAGCACGCTTGACAATATCGCCGGGCAAGCCGCGGTCGGAGCGCTTGGCGGTTAGGCAACACCGGCGTGGCGATCCGCTCCGCCTGATCCGATTTACAGTTACGGCGCTGGAAATGTTCCTTCTTCCAGCGCCGTTCTTGTATCTTCGTTCTGTCTGATGAATGGAGGGATTAGAACCGGAACGGCATCCGCAATGTAATGCCGACATCCGGCGCATCCTCCGTCACTCCAAATGCAAATCCAAGGTTCAATGCCTGTCTTTCGCTCAAGCGGTATGACATCCCGAAATTGAAGGATCCGACCTGGATATCATTGCTCCGTTGAACAGTGTCACCCAATTCCGTGCTGGTCGAGAAAATATAGTTATGGCGATAGCCCAGCGAGAAGGAAAAACGGGGGTTGAGGGCGAAACCAAAGCCGACACTCGCGTTGATGGCATCGCCCGGGTCGACCTCGCCAATCAATACCTCGCCAACCACACGGTTCACATCGCGCTTGATATTCCATAAATAGCCGAGACCGCCATAAAGAACGACCGGGTCCGAAGGTAACAGAAAGCTTATGCTCGGCTGGACACCCCAAAAGCCTGACCCTGTCGCCAAGCCTGTAGCGACGCCAAATTCGTCAAACGGTATTTCATAGGGGCTCTTGCCGGTATCCGTCTTGACTCGCAGCCCCGCAACCCAGATCGGATTCTGGCCCTTGGGTTTGTTAAGCTGATAGCGCAGGGCAAATTCGGCGTCACCGATATCGGTCTCCTTCAGGCCGATTTCCCTGACGATTTGATCCTCGCGCTGCTGGACGACCTGGATCCGGTCCTTGCGGTAAAGAAGCGGGATACGGCCTTCGATTTCCAGCCGGTTGGTAAGCCCGTAGCGCATCGCAAATGTTCCGATCAATGTGTCACGATCCGCGTCGCTTGCTTCGATCGCACCAATCTGGATACCCGGGATGAGTTCGATCCCGCGGAATACCAGCCGATTGGTGGAAGACCGCGTATATTCGAATGACGGATCCAGAACAAATTGCCCGCGCGGCGTCAGCACGCCTTGTCCTTCCGGAACCGCTTCCACTTTTTGCTCGATATTCTGGGCTTCGGGAGGGGCTTCCCCGACCGGCGCATCCGGAAGCATCGATCCATCGTCAGACCCGCCCTCTATGGAACCGGAGGGCACCGGGGCCGGTGATCCGGATTGTTGCTGGGCCACGCCCGCACCACGTATTTGCGACAGCGTCCAGGGCGCTTCTGATTGCACCAGTGCATTGCCAAGCTCCAACTGGCGGATCTTTTCGTTTTGCGCCTCGATCAGCGACCGCTGTTCCGCAATCAGGCGCTTTTGGTCGGCCAGTTCGCTTCGTATGGATCGCAATTGAGACCCGACATCGATGCTCTGTGCATCTGTAGCATCCGAAGATGTCGTTTCCGCCGCATTCGGTTCGTTCGCGGTACCGGGGACATCAGGTCGCTTGTTGGGATCGGTCACAGCAAATTCTGACAAAGACCGGTCCAGCTCGGCGGCTTCCCGATCCCAAAAGGACTGGACGGGAACAATTTCGATAGCCGCTTGCATGTCATCCGGAGCCACGATGGTTGCATGGGCCGCTCCACCCATGATTGAGAAAATCGGGATAGCGGCAAAGGCTGAACGTGGACTCGCGAGTATAGACTTCATGAGATTTCTCCCTTCCGGTTCATCAAAAATATATCAGGTTTCTGGATTGGGGTGTTTCGGGAAACAGAACTCGGCAGCCGGATGGATGGGACCATCGGCGCTCGGATTTGTGAAATTATCCATTTCGCCGGCGAGACGGCACAGTCCCGTTTTATCGGTAATCACGACGGAATGCCGGCCTTCGATCTTGATCAGTCCCCGTTGCGCCAGTTCGGTGAAGGTTCTGCTCACGGTGTGAATGGTGAGCCCCAGAAAATCGGCTATATCGGCTCGCGACATCGGCAAAAGAAGATGGGGATCATCATTATTCTGATTGTGGATACACAGCAGAAATGCGGCCAGTTTTTCCAGCGCGGTCCGGTGCCCCACAATGAACAGATATTTCTGGGCACTGGACATCGCCCGGAACAGTATTGAAACCGCTTCGCTAAGATCCGGCTTCGGCTGGCCGGGTTGTGAAATATCCCCCACGCGGTAGCATTGCACAGTGACGTCGGTAACGGCTTCGGCGGCAGTGCTATAATAGCCGTAATCTGCGCCAAAAACGTCACCGCTAAAATAAAAGCCGGTAAGATGGCGGCGCCCGTCAATATGGAAACGACAGGTGCGCACAGTGCCGCGAACAACCTCGTACCAACGGGTTGCTTTTTGCCCTTCGTCAAAAATTACTTGTCCGGCTTTAAACCGGAGACTGGTTGTGAGGAGTCGCGACCGGAATTCCTTCGCGATCGCAGGCGTAGCTATGGCCGGTTGCATCCGTGCCGTCTCCTTTAAAGACTATCAGCACGACCCAATAATATTCAACACAAACTGCTTATTCACACATTGCATTGCCCTCAACAGCGACTCATTTTTGCTTTTCTGTCATTTGGTTAGAACAATAGGGCGAGTCTGATCCATCCAGTGATTTACCTGCGGCAATCACCAAGCAAAAGTTCTGGTGATTTTTACTGAGTAAAATTACCCATTAGAAATACAGATTATGTGAATAAAAGAATAGATTCAAAGTGTTAGCATTTATCTGGGGACAGAACGTTTGTCGCGTACGGTTAACGGCCTAACAATTTGGGTATCTTTGTGGTAGCCATTCTGACCGGTTATCCTGAACCAGGGAGTAAAACGACGGGATCGGAATCACGGATAGTGAGCTTGACTGACAGGGCATCAGACGCTTGCAACCTGTAATTTTACGGAATTATAACGGGCCGCACTGAAGTGCATATGAACGTCAAAAACAGGGGAGCGGAGGTCGTCGGCAAGAGCTATGCGGCTATAGGAGAAAGTGAGCAGTCGATGCTGCATCAATATTTGACTAATCCCCCCACCCTAACGGCACGTGAACAAGAAATATTGGAATATATTGCACAAGGGCTTTCCACGAAGGAGGTCGCCCAGCATATTGGTATCGCCCCGCGCACGGTTGACCGGCATGTGGAGAATACCAGACTGAAGCTTCGGGCCAAAAATCGAACGCACATGGTCGCTTGTGCGGTTGTCGCCGGGCTTCTGCAGGTTGACGAGCATTTTGAGGAAAACACCGCAGATTCCACTGTCGTCGCTCTGAATAGCGATCCTGTATAGGGCCCATTTAGCGGTTCACCCAGAGGCCATCCCCCCATCATTGTCGGAATGCCAGAAATCCTGAAAAATCGGGGTGCATCCATGTCGGGTGACCGCTGACGTTGGCCGGTTCCAATGATTGGTCACTGGCAAGGAGACCTGCAAAAACAGGCGCGGCGACCAGAGCAGAAGAGGATCAGCCCTGCCCCTTCTTCGCCGCAATGCCGTCAGCGAGAATGCCGTTTGCGAGGTCCGCTATGTCGACGGCGGATTTCTCTTCGCTCCAGATACCATAGCGCATGCCGAGAAACACGTTCATGCCCATGATCGCCCAGGCATGGGCTTCTTCCAGCCCGTCGCGAAAGTCGCCGGCGGCACTGCCTTCCTGCAACCGTTCAAAGATGCGTTTGGCGGTTTCTTCATAATGGAGCCGATAGCTTTGCGGATCGACAAATTCGGATTCGTCGATGATCCGGTAGATTTCCTTATGCTCGCGGGCGAAGTTCATGAACGCTTCGAGCGCCTGCTTTTCCCTTTGGAACGCATCCTGCCACTCGGTCATCGCACCCGCAGCATGGCTCTTTACCCGCATGCTCATGTCTTTGACCAGCGCGCTGAACAGCTCGTCCTTGGAATCGAAATAGGTGTAAAAACTGCCAAGCGCGGTCCCGGCCCGCTGGGTAATTCCGGTGATAGAGGCCTCGTGAAACCCCTTCTCGCCAAATTCCAGCGCCGCCGCGTCGAGCAGTTTGCGTTTGGTCTTCAGCCCGCGCGCGGTGCGCGGTTGTTTATCTTTAGACTCGATGGGATCGCGATATTCAGTGGCCATAATGTCACGGCTAACCGCATTTAACCGGATAAGCAAATTTCTAAGTTGAATGTTGGTTCATGTTTCAATATAAGCCGGTTCACGACCTGGAAATGCCAGGCAAATATTCAAGGAGGATGCTTTCATGAAATTTCAGCACACCGTTAGTTATGCAGCGATCATTACCGGACTCGCGGGTGGCCTCATCGCTCCTGCCGCCGTCAATGCCCAGACGTCCGAATCGGCCAACGAGGCCACTGATGATAACGTGATCATCGTCTCGGCCCGTCGCCGGGACGAACGTCTGAACGATGTTCCGATCGCGATTACCGCTTATTCCGCAGAAAAACTGGAACAGCAGGGTGCCGTTGATATTACCGATATCGGATTGACGACGCCGAATACGACACTGGAAGCTTCTCGCGGTACCAACTCCACCCTCTCCGCCTTCATCCGCGGCATCGGTCAGCAGGATCCGGTTTCGGGTTTCGAACAGGGCGTTGGTATCTATCTCGACGATGTCTATCTCAACCGTCCACAGGCTGCAGTGCTCGACATTTATGATGTCGAACGCATCGAAGTCTTGCGCGGTCCGCAGGGCACGCTTTATGGTCGCAACACCATTGGCGGTGCCGTCAAATATGTGACCAAGGCGTTGCCACAGGACCCTTCGTTCAAGGCGAAGGTGACATATGGTACTTATGATCAGGCCGAAGCGGTCGTCACCGCCAGCATGCCGATTTCCGACCTTGTCCGCATCGGCGCATCGGGCGCGCGGCTTTCGCGGGGTGGTTTTGGCGACAATCTGACCAATGGTCTGGAAAATTACAACAAGGATATCTGGGCCGGTCGCGGCACGCTTGAGGTTGGTGGCCATGGCGAACCGGTACTGATCCGGATTTCCGGCGATTATACCAAGGACGAAAGCAATCCGCGCGGTGGCCATCGCCTGATCCCGGGTGCCGTCTCCGGCGCACCGGTGCTTGCCGATGTGTTTGATACCCGCGGCGGCCTCAACGATCCGATCCAGGATATCGAGGCTTATGGCCTGTCGATGAATATCACGGCCAATCTGAGCGATACGGTTACCTTCCGTTCGATCAGCGCATGGCGCAAGGATGATACGGCCACGCCGATCGATTTTGACGCGCTGCCGGCAGTCGATCTCGACGTCCCCGGACTTTATCTAAACGAACAGATCAGCCAGGAATTCCAGCTGCTCTATGAAGGCGACAAGCTCAACGGTCTGGTCGGCTTCTACTATCTTGATGCCAAGGCCGATACATTGTTCGATGTCCGTCTTTTCACAACTTTCGCCGGCCTTACCGCCTTTACCGAAGCCGATGTCGATACCGAAACCTATGCGGTCTTTGCCGACTTCACCTATGACTTCACCGATCAGTTCAGTCTTTCGGTCGGTGGTCGCTATACATGGGACGAGCGGACAGCCAGCATCTTGCGGCAAAATTATCTCGGCGGCGGTTCACCGACATTTGGCGGCGCCGGCATTCCTTTCGGCGGACCAAGCACCGATTTCCAGGGCAGCGCGAACTTCAAGAAATTCACGCCGCGCGCTTCGGTCAGCTACAAACCCACGCCGGATCACAATATCTATGCAAGCTTTTCGCAGGGCTTCAAGGGCGGCGGCTTTGACCCGCGCGGGGTTGGTGTCAATGCGCCGACGACCAACGCCAGCGGAATCCCCAGCGACAGCGAAGTCGCCTCTTTCCTCAGCTTCGAGCCCGAAGAGGTCGACAGCTATGAAGTCGGCTATAAGGGCAGCCTGCTCGACGGTGCTCTCAATCTTGCGATCGCGGGCTTTTATACCGACTATAAAAATGTCCAGATCCCGGGCTCGGTAGCCTGTACGGTCGGAGGCCTGCCTTCCTTCTGCGGTGTGATCAACAACGCCGGCAAGGCCACTCTGAAGGGCCTCGAGTTTGAAGCCAATGCCCGGCTTGGGCAGGATCTGGTTGCCAGTGGTGACCGGCTGAACCTGTCCGGATCGCTCGGTTATATCGATGCAAAATATGATGAATATATCACCAACATCGGCGGCGTACCGACCGATGTTGCGGAATTCCGGGAGGTACAGAACACCCCGAAATGGACAGCTAGCGGTACATTCTCCTATTCTACGCCAGTAGGAGAAGGGGATATCTATCTCGGGACCACATTGTCTTACCGCAGCAAGACCAACCAGTTCGAGATTGCCAACCCCTATATCGACCAAAAGGGTTTTGCTCTCTGGGATGCCAATCTTGTTTATAATGCACCGGACCAGCGCTGGAGCATTGGCCTGCACGGCAAGAATCTGACCAACAAGAAATACAAGACGTCAGGCTATACATTTGTGGCAGCCGATCCGACGACGGGTGCGATCGCACTCGGAGCCAATGGCCAGCCGATTTCTACGCTCGGCCCCGAAGGTACACTGACGGCATTTTACGGAAATCCACGCCAGGTCTTTGTCACCGCCGGGGTGAAATTCTGAACGGCGCTTAGGCAAATATGATGACATATGCCGACCATGTCTATCGCAGCGCTGACGGCCGGCTGGACCTTTATGCCCGCATCTATGATGCGGACGGTCCGCCGCTGCTGCTGATGCACGGACTCACCCGGAACAGCGCCGATTTCGAAGGGCTGGCCGGACATCTCGCGGCCAAATATCAAGTGATCGTCCCCGACCAGCGCGGACGGGGACGGTCGGATTATGATCCCGACCCGGACAATTACACACCGGCCACCTATGTCCAGGACATGTTTGCCCTGATCGCAGACCTGCAACTCGGGAATCTTGGCCTCATCGGGACCTCGCTGGGCGGCCTGATGGCGATGATGATGGCGGCCATCTCGCCGGCACGATTTGACAGTCTGATATTGAATGACATCGGCCCGGTTGTGGAAGCCGACGGCCTCGACCGGATCCAGAGCTATGTTGGCGAAATGGCACCGTTCGACAGCTGGCAACAGGCGGCCGATCATTGCCGGACTGTGCACAGCGATGCGATGATCGGATATGAAGCACAGGACTGGATGGCCTTTGCCCGTCGCACCTGCGCGGAAACACCCGACGGCGGAATAGGCTTCGCTTATGATCCCGCGATTGCAAAGGGTCTGTCGGGCAGTACGCAATCTGCGGTTCCGCCTGATCTCTGGGAGACATGGGACCGATTGTCGGCCATACCCGCGCTGATCCTCCGCGGCGCATTGTCAGACATACTCGCTCCCGCTACCGTTGCGGAAATGAAACGCCGTCATCCCGACCATTTCAGCACGGCGGAAATCGCCAATCGTGGCCACGCCCCGATACTGGACGAACCCGATGCTCTGGCTGCTATCGACGGATTTCTGGCAAATATAGGAAAATAAATGGCCGATCAGCAGATCATGAAGAGCCGTATAACCTCGCCCAATGTCGCGCTCGGCATGTTGTTGCTCGTCTATATTTTCAACTTTGTCGATCGCCAGATCCTGGCGATTCTGGCCGGTCCGATCCAGGCCGATCTCGGGCTGAGCGACACCCAGATGGGGTTGCTCGGCGGCGTGGCCTTCGCATTGCTCTATTCGACGCTGGCGGTGCCGCTCGCCTGGGTAGCCGACAAGACCAGCCGCAGCTGGGTCATCACCGTCTCACTTGCCATCTGGAGCGGTTTCACCGCTCTGACCGGACTGGCGCAGGGTTTCTGGTCGATCTTCCTGACGCGACTGGGCGTCGGTGTAGGCGAAGCCGGGGGCGTTGCGCCTTCCTACGCCCTGATATCCGACCATTTCCCGAGCGAAAAACGCGGCAGGGCGCTGGCGATCTATTCTCTCGGCATCCCCCTCGGATCAGCCACCGGGGTTATCGCTGGCGGCTATATTGCCGCCACCGTCGACTGGCGTCTGGCCTTTTTCGTTGTCGGCCTGACCGGCCTGCTGATTGCGCCCCTGTTCAAATATCTCGTCCGCGACAAGGTCAAGGTGCAGACACCCGCCGATCAGACCGTGGCTCCATACAGCTTCAAGGGCACCGTCGTCCTGCTGGCGAAGAAGAAAGCCTTCTGGCTACTCGCCTTTGGCGCGGCATCCAGTTCGATGCTCGGCTATGGCATCGCCTTCTGGCTGCCCAGCCTGTTGCAGCGCAGCTTTGGTCTGAGCCTGATCGACACATCCCTGTTTTTCGGCGCGATATTGCTGATCGGCGGGGTCGCCGGTGTGCTCGGCGGTGGCATGATCGGCGACTGGCTCGGCAAAAACAACAAGGCGGCCTACGGACTGGTTCCGGCGACGGCCTTCCTATTGGCAGTGCCACTTTTCGCAGCGGGCATCATGAGTTCCTCCGCAACTCTGGCCTTCATCCTGTTCCTGATTCCGCAGGCATTGGCCTATTTCTGGCTCGGGCCGGTCCTGTCGGCGGTCCAGCATCTGGTCCCGGCGGATGCCCGCGCGACCGCGTCGGCGCTGTTCCTGCTGATCAACAATCTGATCGGTATCGGCGGCGGAATATTCTTCCTCGGCGCCCTGTCCGACAGCCTGACCCCGATCTACGGCGAAGACGGGCTGCGTTATTCGATGCTCTACTCGCTGAGCTTCTATGTCATCGCCGCCGTGCTGATGGCGCTTGCCGCCAAGCCACTGAAGAAAGAATGGATCGCGGAAGACTGAACGACCATTGCTGCCCGCGTCTGACCTTCAGTCGCTCATGATCGTATCCTGTTTGAGCGTCTGTTTCTCCAGCGCCTCCTCGAACGCTTTCTCCAGCTTCACCATCAGCGCGGGGAAGCCTTCGCGATCGACAAAGGCCAGCGGCTCACCCGCTTTCTGACGCTCGCGCTTTTCTGCCAGCCCGGCAAATTCGGGATGGTTCGCAAGGAAGATATCCGGTTTCCAGTCCTTGGTCTTGGCAAAGGTCTTGCGATAGTCCGAAACAATCCCTTCATATTGCGGCGGCCCGACCAGACGGTTGGCGGCAACCGTGGCGGAACAGAAAATCAGCGCTTCAAAAGTTTCGCCGCCCTGCACGACCGGCATCGTCCAGGTGGTGCAGCCCCGGCTGTGACCCGGGGTCAGATGGGCGGTGAGAGTGACATGGCCGAGTTTCAGCTGCTCGCCGTCTGCAATGGTCCGGTCGACCTTCACCGGTGGCGCGTTCATTGTGCCATCATCCTCCGACCCCAGATAGAAACCGCCCTCCAGCGCGGAGCGGTCCTCCTCGTTGGCGATCAGCTTTGCCCCGGTCAGCGCCTTTAGCTCCGCCAGCCCGCCGCTGTGATCCAGATGCGCATGGCTGTTGAGCAGGATTTTGACATCTCTGGGGTCAAATCCCAATTTGCGGATCGCGTCGGCGACATATTGCCCCTCGCCCGGCATGCCGCCGTCGATCACGATATGGCCGGCGTCGGTCGGGATGAAATATATGCCCAGGCCTTCGGTACCGACAAAATATATGCCCCGCCGACCGGTGCCGACGATCTGGAAAGGTTCAACAGCGGCGTACCAGCTGGGGAAGTTCTGCTTCCAGTCAAATTGCGCCGGCGCCTCACCCTCCGCCAGATCGGAAATATTATCGATGCTATCACTGTTTGCTCCGTCAGCAGGTGCCGCCGATTCCTGTGTGACCGGAGCGCAAGCCGCCAGCGTTGCTGCCATGATTCCCGATATCCAGCGCATATCTCTCTCCTCAATTGCTCCACGGGCTAATGCGCGAAAGATGAATGCACACTGTCCGTGCTATTGTTCAAAACACCGGACCGTTTCATCATCCATCGGGAAGCTTAGTCCGTCCGGCCGTGCACATCCTTGACCCACGGACCATAAGGCGAATTGCCGAGCATTGCGATCTGGGTCTGGGCGCTGACATGGTTGATGCCCTGCTGGGGTTTGGGGCCGGGATGAACCGGAAGGCGCAGCGGACGCTTGCCCGGAGCCATGGCGATTGTCAGCGCGATTCCGCGCGGCACATCTATCGGGTCGGCTGTGCCGCCGCCGTTGGGCAAAGCGTTTGCAACCAGCGCCGGATAAGCGGCCTTGCGTTCATCACCGGCGCGTTCGAGCATCGGCGCGGTGTAGATATTGCCGTTTTCCCATATCTTGGTCGGAAAGCCGCCGGGCTGGACGATGGTGACATCGACGCCGTGCGGCACCAGTTCATAGGCCAATTGCTCGCTCATCGATTCAACCGCAAATTTGGTTGAACTGTAGAATCCCATGCCGGGCACCATCACCCGGCCGAGCTGCGACGAAATATTGACGATCAGACCGGATTTCCGAGCACGCATCTTCGGCAGAGCGGCACGGGCGACGCGCTGATATCCCATGACATTGGTATCGAAAAGCAACTGCATCGTCTCGATATCCTGTAATTCGACCGGCGCGCCGGTACCGATGCCGGCATTGTTGATGACGACATCAAGCGCGCCACCGTTCAGCCGTTCGGCTTCTGCAACCGCCTTGTTCACCGATTCTTCCGACAGCACATCCAGTTCAATTATCGTGATATCCAGACCGTCATCCTTCGCGACCTTTGCCAGCGCTTCTCCTTCGGCACGCGGCAGATTGCGCATGGTGGCAAAGACTTTTGCGCCCAGCTCAGCATAGAGTTTCGCGCCAATATTACCGAAGCCGGAGGAGCAACCGGTGATCAGCACCGACTTCCCCGTCAAGTCCGGCTTGTCCGTCAGATCGGAACTGCCATCGTCGGCGGCAGCGGCCGCAGGACCGGCGGACAGCGCGACACCGGCAGCGGCGGTGGCACCAAGCAATTGGCGTCGATTGAGGGCTGTTGTGCGAATGGATTGGGGCATCATGAGACTCCTAAAATTTTTATGTGCTGCTACATTAGCATAAAATCCGCTGCACAAAGAGTGGGATAAAAGGAGAGCGATATGCAAATTTCAAAGGCCAGCGACGCCGTCGGGGCGATTGTAGAGGATGTCGATGTCACCGCATTGAACGATCAGCAATTTGCGGATGTCCGGCGCGCCTTCCTGGACCATGGCGCCTTGTTTTTCCGCGAACAGAATCTGACCCCGGAAGACCATATCGCCTTTGCCCAGCGCTGGGGCGCGATCGATTTCAACCGCTTTTTCAAGCGGCGCGAAGGCTATCCGGAAATTGCCGAAGTGCTCAAGGAACCCGATCAGCAGATCAATATCGGCGGCGGCTGGCATACGGATCACAGCTATGATGAAGCGCCGGCGATGGGATCGATCCTCTATGCGCTGGAAATCCCGCCAAGCGGTGGTGATACGTTGTTCGCGGGCATGGCGGCGGCCTATGACGCGCTGGATGATGCGATGAAAGACCGGATCAGGGACCTGAAGGCACGGCACGGCAATGCCCATGTCTTCGGCGAGGAAAGTCCCTATCGCAAGGCGGTAGGCGATCGATATACCAATGCCGACCAGGCGGGACAGACCGCGGTCCATCCGGTGGTGCTCGCCCATCCCGAAACCGGAGTGAAGGGGCTTTATGTCAATCCCGGCTTCACACTGGAAATTGTCGACATGGAACCGGCGGAGGGTCAGGCGCTGCTGCAGGAACTATATGACCATATTATGCAGGACCGCTTCCACCATCGCCACGTGTGGCGGGAAGGCGATCTGGCAATGTGGGATAACCGCTCGACCTGGCATTATGCCATGAACGACTATCAGGGTCACCGGCGCTATCTCAACCGGATCACGATAGAAGGCATGGCTCTGGTGTAGCTTGCGCCGGCGGGATCAGACCAGGAAGCCCAGAGCCACAAAGGCCACTGTTCCCAGCCCCAGCGAAACAAGCGTTTTGCGGCGATAGGCCTTGGCCAATAGTCCAACGACCAGTCCACCGATAATGACCAGAAACAGCGCGATCCCCGCGACCATCTGATAGGTTTTGAAGATTGCCGGGCCATGGCCCTTGTGCAATTCCATCAGCGTATATTGGAGGCCCGGTTTGTGCAGGGTCGCCTTCAGTCCGTCCGGCGTCTGGCTGAACCGCGCGAAGGTGCCCGAAGTGGGCCGGGTGGTCATGGAGCCGTCGCGGCTGCGGATGCTTTCAATGTCGAGATGGATATTCTGGGCTTCGAGAATCGCACCAATATCCTGCTTCAGCGTCGGACTGTCCGGATCCAGCTGCGTATCCGCCGGCAATGTCAGCTCGCTATCCTCGATCGACGGCGTGACACCGGCAAGTTTCAGTGCGCCGGTCGTGCCGACCAGCAGGAAGGATGGTGCCAGAAAAGCGGCAAGAAACAGATGCACCAATATCAACAGGTTCCGGATTTTTACTTTACTCACTTTTATCTTCCTTGACGCTTGAACCGGCTCGCAAATTTTGTGAACACAAGATGCAGTTTCTCCCGATCGGAGCGACCTATCATCTCGCCGAGCAGCCCGTGGAAATGTTGCGGTTCGCGTTGGACCACTGCGGTGGTCAAATCAAGCATCAACATTTCATCATAGCTGACCCCGGAACAGCAGGGGCGATGCACGGCCAGCGGTTCGGGCCAGCAATCGCTCATCAGTTCAACGATATGGGCAAAATGCCGCGCCGCGATTTCATCCCCCAGCTGCCTGACCAGATAGGGTTTGGGGTCCTGTCTTTTTGACCGCGCCAGAACCGCAATCCGCATCGCCACGACAATCCGCATATGCGCGGCCGGAATCGCCGAAAGCTTTGGGGTAGCGACCAGTGATTGCGCAAATGCGGATGTCGGTTCCGGCATCAATATTCTGCCGATTCCGGCGATTTTGTCGCCGCTGTTTTCACCGGCTTCTTGCCGGTAGCGCCCTGAATAAGCGACCGCGCTTCCCTGATCGCAGCGGCGTCTGTCAATTTTCCCTCGGAAATCTCGGTGCCGATATCCAGCAGCCGGGCGCTGATCACGGTGCCCGTCTGTGCTTCTTCTTCGATCGTCACGCCGCCTTTTTCGGCGATAACCTTGTCCCATTCCTTCCGCACTTCGGCCCAATAGGCCTTGGTTTTTGCCCAGTAATCATCCGCAGCGCTAACGGTGTAACCGTCAAATTTCTTGTAGGTGTTGAGGACCGATTCCTGGACATAGGGAACCGCCTTTCCATCGACCCATTTCATTTTGACATTGTCCTGCCAGTGAATCCAGCCACCGGGCATCGGCTGGTGGCGGTTGATTGCCTGATAATGGTCATAGACGGGATGACGCACGGCATCGCGGCGGGCCAGAGGACGGGCGGTCCAGTCACTGGTCCAGCTGCGCAGGCCATTGACCGTCTGCCATTTTCCCACACCGCCGTAACGGGGGCTGTCATCCACCTGCCAGACGGTCTGGGACCAGCTGCCCTGACGCTCGGATGGCGAAACATCCTTGTTCACCCAGGTGCCAGCGTCCGTATAGACCAGCACTTTTGCAGGCTCATAGGCCCAGTCCTGACGCCAGTGCTTGATCACGAAGGTTTCGCCTTCATGCTCCGCGACCAGAAGATGTTGCAGGACGATCTCCCTGCCGGTGTCCTTGATAACCCGCACGCTTTCATGCCCACCGGAAATCTTCGCCTTGATCGGCTCATAATCGTCCCGCCAGGATGTGGTTTCCATCATGTCAAAGCGGACCTTATAGTCGCCGGCCATCGCCAATATGTCGGCCCGGTCCTGCTCGAAGGACGATTGCGTAGCAGTTGCTCGCATCTGCTGCTGGCCTGCATCGGCAAGGGCCGGTGATGTCGCCATGGCCAGAGCGAACAGGGCCGCGCCCAGTCGTGTTTTCAATTTGATATTCATCGTCTTTTCTCCCCTGAAGATTAAAATGTTAGGCTAAGCGAAATACTGGCGTTGCGGCCCGGCTGGGTGAACGCATCGGTGATCGTGGACGTCGCCGCCAATCCCCTGACGTCGCTCCACAGCGCGTATTTCTGATCGGTGATGTTGAATATGCCCGCCCGGATCTTGGCATATTCGGTGATCCGGACAAAGGCGGTTGCGTCGATGATCGCCGATTCCTGCGGACGGAAACAGGCGGCAGAACATAGGCCCGTCGTCTCGTTCGATTCCTTGCGGGCATTATAGCTGACGATCATTTCGCCGCCATAGGCTCCGCCCGGTTCGCGATAGCCGATGCCGAGTATCGCGTTGAGCGGATCGATCGTCGAAAGCGGTGCTGGCGGATTGTTGGGCGATTTTACCGTACCGTCGGCAAAGGCGATGGCGAAACGCGCACGAAAACCGTTTTCCGCTTCATAGCTGGCCTTGGCTTCGATGCCCTTGACGGTCACATCATCCAGATTGACGAACTGATATATGGCGGGATCGGAAGGCGTGAAGCTCCCGGACACCTGTTCCTGACTGATAAAGTCGGAATAGTCTGCGGTGAAGGCCGTCAGCGAAAGGCTGATCTCATCCGTGGCATAGCGGATACCTGCTTCAAAACTGTCGCTGGTTTCCGGGCCGAGGTCCGGATTGGCCAGCGAAGAATAGCCATAGGCGAGATTTTCGAAGAAATTATTGACCTGGCTCGGGGTCGGCGCCCGGAAACCGCGCGCATAATTGCCGAACAGGCGGACATCGCCAAGCCTTAGTACGGCTCCCAGTTTGGGGGACAATTTCGATCCATTCTGGGCGCTGGGCGTGAAATTCGGGATCAGCGGATCGTCGGTCGGATTCAGATCATAGAAATCATAGCGAATGGCCGGGTAGAGCGTGAAGACCCCATCGCCGAATTCGATCGCGTCACCGAGATAGAAGCCACCCAGCGTAAAATCGGTCTTGGGAAAAGCGCTGGAGGGGAAGACTTCGCCAAATGGCGGTTCGGTACCATCGCGCACGCCGGCCTGTTCGGTCTTGCTGATATCACCCCCGAATGTCAGAATATGCTTTACCGAGCCGGTATTCAGGCTTGACCGGAAATCCGCTACCGCGCCGATCACTTCATTGTCGAACGTGTTCAGTCTTTCCCGATCCGGGCGCGGTGTCGCGGAGGTGGCTGTGCGTTCTTCGAGAGCAAATTGCCGGTCCTTGCCGGACTGCCAATAGGCCGCAAGATGGGCATGTTCGATAAAACCGGCCGCCTCTTCCCCGGCATCATAGGTATAATCAATCGAGACCCGGCTGCGTTTGGTCTCGTCCTGCGCCGTCAGATTGTCGACGATCCAGCTGGGGGTCGGGCCGAACAGAAATACAGGTCCGCGCCCGGACAATATATCGGAGTATAGGTCGCGTTCGAGATATTCACCGGTCAGTCGCACCTTGTGTGCGCCATTGTTCCAGACCAGCTTGCCGAGAAACGCGTTGGACTCGCCATCCTGCGGATTGGGCGTGGTGCGGGTTTCGCCTTCGACGTCGAGTGTGCCCTTGTTGTCGAGCTCTTCAAAGTCCCGCCGGGAATAAGCCAGCATCGCCGAGAAATCGCCAGCCTGTCCGGCGAGAGCCACGGTCTCCGAAAATTCCTGGTCGGCCGAACTATATTGCGCCCGGGCAAAGCCGCCAAAGCCGTTGCCCTCGCTGATAAAGTCAACCGGATCGGACGTGATGAAACTGACCGCGCCAGAGAGTCCGTCGCTGCCGTAGAGCGCTGACGCCGGGCCACGGAGGATTTCGACCGACTTGATCAGACCGACATCGGTGGCATTGCCGCGGCCGACTTCCTGTGCGCCGAAGGTGAAGCCCTGGGGAGAGCGGATGCCGTCGACCTGGATCAGCACCCGGTTTCCGCCAATGCCGCGAATATTGAAATCCTCATTGCCGGCGCGGCCGGTTGTACCGAGTGCCGCACCGAAGCGCGCCGGCGCCCGGCGGACCGAGACTCCCGGTTCAAACCGCACGATATCCCGGACATCGGTCGCCATTTCATCGGCGATCTGTTCCTGATCAATCACCGTCACCGTGGCCGGCGCATCCGCCACGTCAATGGCGGTGCGGGTTGCCGTGACGGTGATGATCTCGCCATCCAGGCCAGACCCGTCATCGGCAGCAGCCATCGCCGTCTGGGAGAAGCCTAAAGCCATAACACTGCAAGAGACGATCAATCCCCGCCGCCGGAAGTTGGAATTCATATATGTGCCCCTGATTTAATGATAATGCGAATGATTCTCATTCTTAAGTAATGAACAAGAGAGGTGCCTGTCAAACGGAAATTATATCTGGATCGAAAATCACGGTCCGGGCGCCCTTTTTCGGGGATTGGGCGGCTATCGACCAGGCCGGCTCTACGCCCGGAAACGTCCGGAGGTCAGATTAGCGTTTTCCGGTTCGGGGCGAGATGCTATGCCATTGTCATGCCCAAGCGCCCCCTCCACCTTTTGATATTCACCGATCTCGACGGCACCTTGCTGGACCACAAGAGCTATTCGGCGAAACCGGCGGACAGGCTGATCGCAACACTGTCCGCTCAGGCCATGGCTGACATCATCCCGGTCACCAGCAAGACCTATTCGGAATTGCTCTGGTTGAAACAGGACGTCCCGCTTCCCTTCGTCTTTTGCGTGACCGAAAATGGCTCCGTCATCCATCGCCCCGTTGACTATTTCCCGATCAATGGCGAGCCATCCCCTGTCGTCACCCTGGGGGTCCCCTATCAGGAGATATTGAATCAGGTCGCCGCAGTGCCTCCCGCCCTGCGCAGGCACATCACCGGTTTTGCCGATATGTCTGTCGAACAGATTGCCGATGCCACCGGGCTCGCCTTTGACGACGCGAGCCGGGCGAAAGACCGCCAGGCAACAGAACCCTTTCTATGGTTCGGTTCGGACAGCGAACTCGGCGCATTGCAAGCGATCATCGGCGAGGCCGGCTTGCGGATCCAGCGCGGCGGACGCTTTTATCATCTGACCGGTCACGCCACCAAAGATCAGGCGATGAACTTCATAGTCAAATCCATTGCCGGACAGAGGCCGGATTGCGACATTATTTCGGTCGCGCTCGGCGATGGCCCGAATGATCTGGCGATGATCGAAGCGGCAGATTTCGGTGTGATCATGCCGAACCCCGACGGCGTCACGATTGAATCATCGAAAGCCCATGTCCGCACCGCATCCCGGCCGGGGCCCGAGGGGTGGGTGCGTGCGGTGACAGAAATTATGGCAGAATTGGGTTTAAACCTGCGTCAAAGCTGATTAGGCTCGACGCCGCGCACCAACAGGGACAGATATGGCTGATTTTCATCAAAACGGTACGATTTCCACACTCCACAATTTATCCGATCGGTCGGTCGAATCGCTGGAGGCCGATTTGATGGGCTTTCGCAAGGCCAATCCCATGGCTCTGGTATTGCCCAGCCTTTTTTCGGAACTGGAAGGGCCGGCGCTGGAAAATATCGTCGATGAGCTCTGCGAAGTACCCTATCTCGACGATATCATCATCGGACTGGACCGCGCCGACAAGGACCAGTTTGAATATGCAAAAAACTATTTCTCGCGCCTTCCGCAACGCCATCATATCCTGTGGAACAGCGGCCCGCGGCTGACCGCGCTGGATGACGAGCTGAAACAACGCGGACTGTCACCGGCGCAACCGGGAAAAGGCCGCAATGTCTGGTTCTGTTTCGGATATTTCCTGTCGGCCACCAACGCGCAGGTCGTCGGGCTCCATGACTGCGACATATTGACCTATGACCGCGAACTGCTGGCGCGGCTGATGTATCCGGTTGCCAATCCGACCTTTCCCTATGTCTTTTCCAAGGGCTATTATGCGCGGACGACCGAAGAAAAATTCAACGGGCGGGTCGTCCGTCTGCTGATCGGACCTCTGCTGGCCGCGCTCAAGAAAGTCTGCGAGCCAAATGAATATATCACCTATTTGAACAGCTTTCGCTACGCCCTGGCCGGGGAGTTCGCGATGGGACGCCAGGTGGTCAAGAATATCCGCATTCCGTCCGACTGGGGTCTGGAAATCGGCGTATTGTCCGAAGTCTGGCGCAATCAATCGACCCAGGCGATCTGCCAGGTCGAGATTGCCGACAATTATGATCACAAGCATCAGTCGGTTTCGCATGACAATCCCGACGGCGGTCTGTCGAAGATGAGCATCGACATCACAAAATCCCTGTTCCGCAAGCTTGCCACCGACGGCGAGATTTTTTCCAACGGCACCTTCCGCACGCTCAAGGCAACCTATTTCCGGATCGCGCTCGACCGGATCGAAACCTTCTACAATGACGCGGTGATGAACGGCCTGACCCTCGACCGCCACGAGGAAGAGACAACGGTCGAACTGTTCGCGCAGAATATCATGACCGCCGGGGAAGTGTTTCTGGATTCCCCCAACGAGACGCCCTTCATGGCCAACTGGAACCGGATCAACAGCGCCATTCCCGATTTCACCGACCGGTTCAAGGAAGCGGTGCGGCTGGACAACGAGGATTAGGCGATACCCGGCGACACGTTGCTGATCCACACGGTCTGATAGGGCGCCAGCGTAAAATCGCCTTCGATATCGGTGACAATATGCCCGGAAATCAGGTCCCACCAGCTGTCGCCAGCGATCAGATTGACGTCCGCTAGCGTGATCGTCTTCTCTTCCCGGGTGACATTGGTGATCGCGAAGATGCTTTGCTTCCGTTCCCGGCTTTGCCGCCAGATGCCGAACAGACCTTCGGGCAATGCCAATGTGAACTGCACGGCATTGGGATGAAAGGCCTGCTGTTTCTTGCGGATTTCGACCAAGGACAGAAACCGCGTGAACACCTGCGCCTCGACCGCCGCCGGATTGGCCAGTTTCGCATCAATCTCGTCATAGTCCAGCTCGCGGCGGTTGATAGAACGGTTATGACCGGTGCGGTTGACCTCTTCATAGCCATTGGGCGTTGCAAGCAGGCTGTGGATATAGATGGCGGGAATGCCCTCCAGCGCCAGCATGATCGCCATCGCCGCCATGAAACGGTCAATCTGATGCTCGTCGGGGCCCTCAAGCGTCCCCTGCATCGCCTCGAAATAGGAGATATTCATCTCATAGGGCTTTTCCGTGCCACCCGGCCCGCGTCGCATCGACACCCGGCCGCCAAAATTCTGGATTGCGGTCAGCATCTGATCGACTTCGCCTTGCGGCAGCACCCCTTCGGTCGGGCGCAGGCCGATGCCGTCATGGCTGGCGGTAAAATTGAGATAGGTGCATCCTGTCAGCGCCGGGGGGTTGCTGCGCGTCAGACGCTTCAGATAGAGCGCGTCTCCGGTCAGCAGCGCGTGGACGAGCAGCGGCGGCAGCGCGAAATTATAGATGACATGCGCTTCATTCTGGTTGCCGAAATAGGTAAGATTCTCGTGATTGGGGATATTGGTTTCGGTGATGATGATCAATGTTTCGGCATGATGATCCATCAAGGTGCGCAAAAGCCGGATAATCTCGTGGGTTTCATCCAGATTGATCGAGGGCGTACCGATTTTCTTCCACAGAAAGGCGACCGCGTCGAGCCGGAAAATCCGCACGCCATGGTCGATATAGGCGGCGATAATCTTGACGAATTCGATCAGCACTTCCGGGTTGGTAAAGTCGAAATCGAGCTGGTCGCTGCTGAATGTGCTCCACACATAGCGGTCACCGAGGGCCGTGCGAAAGGGTGTCAGCAAGGGATGGGCACGCGGGCGCACCACCTGTCCAAGGTCAGCGGCGGGATCGGCGGTAAAATAATAATCCTTGCCCGGCGCTTCGCCCGACAGAAATTGCTGGAACCATTCGGATTTGCTCGACCCGTGGTTGATGACGAGATCAGCCATCAGCCGATAGTCGGCGGCAATGGCTTCGATATCGGACCAGTCGCCCAGTTCTTCATCGACCTGCAGATAGTCGATCACCCCGAAGCCGTCATCACAGCTATAGGGAAAGAATGGCAGGATATGGACAGCGCCGATGGTCTCGCCGATATGCTGCTGCAGGAAGCGGTGGAGGGTCCGCAGCGGGCGCTCGCCCTCTGACCGGATCGTCCCGCCATAGGTAATCATCGCGATATCGCTCTCGTCCCACAAATGCTTTTCGGCAATTTCCTGCCGCTTGATCATTTTTGCCGGGTCTGGCCAGAACAGGGCGACGATTCGTTCCGCCAGCGCATCGCAGTCATGATCGGGATAAAGCGCCGACAAATGCGTGGACAGGCGCTGCAGCAGGTGGTCGATTGTGGCGCGATCATTCATGATTAACTCTATCACTCCGAAAATCTTCTTGACCCCGGCGGAACAATCGGGCCCTTATTGTGCAGTGCATCAAACAACAAATCCTGATTCAATAAAAGCTTTTTTAAAGGATCTCTATCTGCGGGCCCTGCAACCGGCACTGCCCGACCATGCGATGCGCGCCATAGAATGGCCGCAGGTTTCAGGACGAACCTATTTGCTGGCAGTCGGCAAAGCGGCAACGCAGATGACTGCTGCCATCCTCGATCGCCTGCCGGAAAATGTCGAGGGCCTGATCGTCACGCGTCAGGGCTATGTCCAGCCGGGGTTCGCGCCGGAAAATTTGCAGATTGTCGAAGCATCCCATCCCGTACCCGATTCCATCGGAGCGGACGCAGCGCAAGGCGCATTGCAGGCGGCCGAGTCGCTCGGCGAGGACGATCTCCTGCTGGTTCTGATGTCGGGCGGTGCCAGTGCCCTCCTGCCCGCCCCAGCTGATGGTATCTCGCTGGAAGAAAAACAGGCGGTCACCCGTTCATTGTTGCGCAGCGGCGCGCCGATCAGCGAGATGAACATGGTCCGCAAGCATCTCTCGGCGATCAAGGGCGGGCGTCTGGCCGCCAAAGCCTGGCCCGCAGCAACCCATATGATCGCCATTTCCGATATTCCCGGCGACGATATTGCGATGATCGGTTCGGGACCGACGGTCGCAGACAGCTCGACCTGCGCCGACACGCTGGCAATTGCCGCCAAATATGACATCGCGCTGCCGCCAGCGATCCGGGCGCAACTATTGTCGGGCGCGCTGGAAACACCGAAGGCCGACGATCCGAGAATGCAGCGCTCGACCGCAGAATTATGCGCAAGACCGGCCGACATGTGCGCAGCGGCGGTCGAGGCCGTCCGCGCCATCGGCTATGAACCGATCATGCTCGGCGACGCGCTGGAGGGCGACGCGCTGGAACTCGGGCAAGACCATGCCGCGCAAGCGCTTGCCATCAAGGCGAATGGCCGCAAGGCTGCGCTGATATCGGGAGGCGAAGCGACCGTGACATTGCACAACCGCGATGGTCGCGGCGGTCGCTGCACCGCCTATCTGCTGGCCTGCGCTCTGGCGCTGAAAGGCGCGGCGGATATATGCGGATTTGCCGCGGACAGTGACGGCATAGACGGTTCGGAAGACAATGCCGGCGCATTTTTATGGCCGGGCATATTGGAAATGATGGATGGCACCGATCAGGCCCGGCAGATGCTCGAACAGGACAATAGCTATCTCGCCTTTGAAAAGGCTGGCGCGCTGCTGATGACCGGACCATCGGGTACAAACGTGAATGATCTGCGGGTACTTCTTATCGGCTAGCATCAATATTTGCTTTGCTTGCAAGAGCATAGCCCACTGGCAACGGGTCGTCCACTTCCGCCTGCCGCCTTGCAGTTTTGGCACGACTAAGGCAATCAGCCTGACATGGCATCGGGGATCAGGAATATGAAGAAAATGGTCGGCCGGTGGCTGGAACTGCTGAAAACCGGCCCGATCATTGCCGGTCTGCTCGTCGTTGTCGCGGTCGCTGCGCTGCAATTTGCCGCTATTCCGGGATTTGACCGTCTGGGCCTGATGGTATTCGACAGCTATCAAAAGGCCGCGCCGCGCGCTTATCAGGATGCGGGCGTCCGGATCATCGACGTTGACGAGGAATCGGTCGAACGGCTGGGACAGTGGCCGTGGTCCCGCACCGAGATCGCCCGGCTAACGCAAAGACTGTCCGACGCAGGTGCCGCCGCGATTGCCTTCGATATGGTCTTTTCCGAACCGGACCGGACATCACCCGGCGAGATTGCCGCGCGCTTGCCGCAGGCGGAGGGCAATGCAGATCTGCTGCGCTCGCTCTCCGGCCTGCCCGACAATGACGATATATTGGCCGACAGCTTTGCTCTCGCGCCGGTGGTCGGCGGATTCTTCCTGTTGCACGAGGATCGCGGCGATCCCATCGAATTGCCAACCGGCATGGCCGTGCTCGGGTCGCCACCCAGCGATCAGGTGGAACAATATCAGGGCACGGTTCAGTCCCTGCCGAAATTGCAACAGGCGGCATCCGGGCTGGGTTCGCTGAGCATCGTCGGTGACGCCGATGGCATATTGCGCAGGGCGCCACTGGTTTTCTTCCACAAGGACAAGCTGCTGCCCTCGCTCTCGCTCGAAGCCTTGCGGGTGGCGCAACAGGCAGGCTCTATCCTGGTCAAGACCAGCGATGGCAGCGGCGAGACCGCTGGCGCTCCTGGAGCCATCGTCAATCTGAGGGTAGGTGATTTTGAAGTGCCGACCACCGCCGCTGGCGAATTGTGGATGCATTTTAGCGAACCGGCACCGCAGCGCACGATCCCGGCGTGGAAATTCCTGTCTGACGCGATGTCGGAAGAGGAGATACGCGCCGCCGTCGAAGGGCAAATTGTCTTCATCGGTGCCAGCGCAACCGGATTGCGCGACCTGATCTCGACCCCGCTGAACGAGAATGAGCCGGGCGTAACCGTGCACGCCCAGGCGGCAGAGCAGATGATTCTCGGCGAGTTTCTGACCCGCCCCGACTGGGCGCCGGGCATGGAGTTCTTCCTGATCCTGTTGCTCGGTGGCGGGCTCGCGCTTTTGCTGCCCGGTGCCGGTGCGATGATCGGCGCCGCGATCGGGACAGTGGCGACGCTGGCGGTGGCCGCCGGAAGCTTGCTGGCCTTTGACCAGTTGCACTATCTGCTCGACCCGACATGGCCGATCATCGCATTGATCTTGGTCTATGCGGTGCAGACCCTGCTGAGTTTCCGGCAGGAGGAACAGCAACGGGCCTATATCCACACCGCCTTTGACCGCTATCTCTCGCCCGAGATGGTCCGGCAGATTGCCGCCAATCCCGAACGCCTGCAGCTCGGCGGCGAAGAGCGCGAGATGACGGTCCTGTTCTGCGACATCCGTGGGTTTTCGAGAATTTCGGAACAATATGACCCGAAAGAAGTGATCAACTTCCTGACTGGCTTCCTGACCCCGATGTGCAATATATTGCTCGAGAAAAAGGCGACGGTCGACAAATTTATCGGCGACGCCATTCTCGCCTTCTGGAACGCGCCGCTCGACGATCCGGACCAGTTCCGCAACGGCGCGCGCGCCGCGCTGCAAATGGTCGAAAGTCTCGAACGGCTCAACCGCGAGCTGCCGCAAAAGCCGGGACAGGTCTGGCCGCCGGATGTGAAAATCGGGATCGGGATGAACGCCGGCCTGTGCTGCGTCGGCAATATGGGATCGGAGCAGCGACTGTCCTATACGTTGATCGGCGACACGGTGAATATCGCGTCCCGCTTCGAAGGGCTGACCAAGCAATATGGCGTGCAAATCCTGATCGGCAGCGCCCTCGCCGAGCAACTGGACGATTTCGCCTTGCTTGAACTGGACCGGGTCAAGGTCGTCGGCCGCGATGCGTCGGACACGGTCTACGCGCTGCTCGGCGACGAGACGCTCAACCGGGATCCGGCTTTCGGGATCCTGCAAAGCTGGCATGATGAATTCCTGACCCTCTATCGGGCGCAGAACTGGACCGCAGCCAGCCATTTGCTGGAAGAGCATGAAGCGGCATATAGCGATGCCGGGCTCTC
>CAJQNR010000134.1 GCA_905479715.1 uncultured Sphingorhabdus sp. | reverse complement strand
AACGGAATCAGCACATCGCTTCCTGCCGATGTCCAACTCGCTTTCGTCCGCACCATGGAAGGGCTGGAAAAAGTCGAAATCCTCGTGCCCGGCTATGCGGTGGAATATGATCATATCGATCCGCGCGCGCTCGACCGGTCGCTGAAAGTTCGTGATCTCGACGGGCTTTATTGTGCCGGACAGATCAACGGAACGACCGGCTATGAAGAAGCCGCCGCTCAGGGTCTGATCGCCGGTATCGGTGCCGCCTGTCTGGTGCAGGGCAGGGACACACCGGCGCTGGATCGTGGCACCAGCTATATGGCTGTGATGATCGATGATCTTGTCCTGCAAGGCGTGACCGAGCCCTATCGCATGCTGACTGCGCGCGCCGAATATCGATTGCGGCTGCGGGCCGACAATGCATCGACCCGGTTGACGCCGATCGCCATGGCACTGGGCTGTGTTTCCGAAGAACGTAGCAACTGGTTTGCCGCTCGCCAGACGGCACGGGATGCTATTTTCACGGCACTCGATGCTGTTCACTCGTCGGAAGATTTGGCCCGGAAAGGTATCAATGTCCGCCGCGACGGAACCAGGCAGAGTCTGTTCCAATGGCTCCGTTTTCCCGATATCACCATCGCGTCATTGGAAGATTTGGAAGCATGTTTGAAGTCCGGCGAATCCGATCTCATCGCCGAGATTGAAGAGGATGCACGCTATGCCCCCTATCTCGAACGGCAGGAATCGGAATTGCGCGACCTGCGGGCGAATGAACAGATTCGGCTTGGCGACGATATGGACTATGCTGTCATCGCGGGGCTTTCTAATGAGATGGTCGAGCGACTAACAATGGCCCGACCGGAAACCTTGGCTGCGGCATCGCGGATCAGGGGCATTACCCCGGCTGCGCTTGCCGCGATTCTGGTTCACGCCCGCCGTCGGGATTCCAGGAATCTAGCAGCATGACGGAAGAAGAGGCGCAAGCCTGGCTCCGCGCGGAATATGATGTTTCACGTGAAACATGGCAAAAGCTCGAAACGTTTAACGCGTTATTGCGAGACGAGATGCAGCGCCAGAATCTGATATCGAAGGCCAGCGCCGATAATCTGTGGTCTCGCCACATCGTCGATAGCGCCCAACTGTTGCGTTATGCGCCGGTAGCGGAAACCGGAAAAATCTGGCTTGACCTCGGAACGGGCGCCGGTTTTCCAGGCATCATCATTGCGATCCTGACGCCCTATCAGGTGCGCATGGTTGAATCCCGGAAGCGCCGGGTGGAGTTTCTCAATCAGGTTGTCGATCAAACCGGAATAGCCGGCCATGCTCAGGTCCTGGGTGACCGGCTGGAAAATATCGCGAGCTTCCCCGCCGATGTAATCAGCGCCCGTGCCTTTGCTCCGCTTGATCGGCTCATCGCACTTTCGCACCGGTTTTCCACAGAAAATACGGTTTGGCTATTACCAAAGGGCAAAAATGCGGTAAGGGAATTAAAGGGCCTGTCGCCAAAAAGGCAAAAAATGTTCCACGTGGAACATAGTTTGACCGATCCGGACGCCGGAATATTGGTGGGAAGGGGCTAGAAACCTATTTTCTAAGGTTGAACGGAATATGGTTCGTATCGCAATAGCCAATCAAAAAGGTGGCGTCGGCAAGACCACAACAGCCATTAACATGGCCACCGCTCTGGCAGCCAGCGGCTGGAAGGTCCTCCTGATCGATCTCGATCCGCAGGGCAATGCTTCGACCGGTCTCGGTTTGTCGCAAGGTGACCGGGTCAACAGCAGCTATGACTTGTTGATCAATGATGTGCCCTTGGCCGAATGCATCAACCAGACGAAGGTGCCCGGGTTGGAAATTGTTCCTGCGACGGTCGATCTTTCCGGTGCCGAGGTCGAACTGGTCGGGTTCGAGGAGCGCACCCATCGTCTCAAAAAGGCCTTGGACGGTGCGGATAGCGGACGTTGGGATATTTGTCTGATTGACTGTCCGCCCTCGCTGGGCCTGCTCACCCTCAACGCGATGGTTGCGGTCGAATCACTGATGGTGCCGCTGCAATGCGAATTTTTCGCGCTGGAAGGCCTGAGCCAGTTGCTCCAAACGGTTGAACGTATTCGTGCGCGCTTCAATCGCCAGCTTTCGGTGATGGGTGTGGTCCTGACCATGTATGATCGTCGCAACAAATTGACCGAACAGGTATCCGACGATGTCCGGGCCTGTCTGGGCGATGTCGTTTTTGACACCGTGATCCCGCGCAATGTTCGCCTTTCGGAAGCGCCCAGTCATGGTCTTCCCGCATTGATCTACGATTACCGCTGTACCGGTTCGGTCGCCTATATCGATCTCGCGCGCGAACTGATCGCACGCCTGCCGGATAGAAAGGTCGCCGCATAATGGCTGAAGAGACCAGCACGACGGACAAAAACAAGAAAGCGCCCAAACGGGCAACTGGCCTGGGCAGGGGACTCAACAGCCTGTTCGGAGAAATCCAGCGGGAAGAACCAATTGTAACCAGCGCTGCTGCCACGCCCGACAGCAGTGACGCGGGACAGGCATCCGCTCCGATCATTGACGGGCTCCGCTCGATAGCAGTGTCCGATATTCGGCCCAATCCCGAACAGCCGCGCCAGACGTTCAATACTGACGCGCTTGACGAACTGGCCGACAGCATGCGGCAGCGCGGGGTCATTCAGCCGATTGTTGTCCGTCCTCATGGCAAACATTTCCAGATTGTTGCCGGAGAACGCCGCTGGAGAGCCGCACAACGCGCTCGCTTGCACCAGATTCCTGCTGTGGTCCGCAATCTCAGCGATGAAGAAACGCTTGAAATCGCGATTGTCGAAAATGTTCAGCGCAAGGATCTTAATGCGATTGAAGAAGCGGAGGCCTATGCAAGGCTGAGCATCGATTTCGGCCATAGCCAGGCAAGGCTGGCAGAGGTCGTCGGGAAATCGCGGAGCCATATTGCGAATTTGATGCGCCTGCTCGAATTGCCGGACAAGGTGAAGAGTCTGGTCATCGATGAAAAGTTGTCGATGGGGCATGCCCGCGCGCTGATCAATGCGCCCAATGCCGAAGAACTGGCCTCCCAGATCGTTAAACAGGGACTGTCGGTCCGTGATGTCGAGCGTCTCGTCCGCAAGGCCCTGGCGGGTGACAAGCCCCAGTCGGACAAAAAGCGGACCGCAACGTCGCAGACCGATCCCGATATTCAGGCGCTGGAAAACCATCTCGGCGATCTGCTCGGGTTGAAAGTGAATATCCAGTCGAACGGGCAGGGCGGTGCGATGTCGATTGAATATGCGAATCTCGATCAACTGGACCTGATTTGCCAGCGTCTGACCGGCGAACATATCTAGACTTTTCCAATGGAAAGGGTTCAAATGCTGCCGCTAGGGCTGTGTTTGCCTGCGAGAGCGATCGCTATAACCCGCAAGTATCTTGTTTTTTATCAGCGCTTTAATGGGTTAATCCAATTTTAACCATGACTGGTCGCAAAGCTTTATTCTTTCCCCAGCATAAGCAGCGTCGAATGTTGGCACAGGCGACGTTCCGGTCAGTGGGTTTGGCCTGAATGCACCGCAAGTGCCCTTTCGATTGTGTGAAAATAATAGGGACCAGTAACTATGACCAAATTTATGAAAGCCGCTTTGGCTTCTTCCGTGCTTGTGGCATCTGTCATGGGCGCGAATGCAGCCAATGCCGCAACCGCGACTGCCGACGCAAAAGCAAACATCCTGCAACAGGTTACCGTAGCGTCCGATGGTAGTGATCTCGACTTCGGTACGATCGTGAGCGGCGCATCTGCTGCTACCGTTGCCATCAATGCGGCCGGTGCGGCTAACTGCAGTGCCGGAATCGTCTGTTCCGGTACGACGTCGGCAGCTGGCTTTGATGTAACCGGCACAAACGGCGAAACCGTTGATATTTCGACGGATACGACCGTTTTACTGACCGGCCCGACCGACACGATGACTGCTTCGCTGACACCCAGCGTAACCAGCATGGTGCTTGGCGGTGGTGATGCCTTCACCGTTGGCGGAACGCTCAATGTTGGTGCGGGCCAGGATGACGGTGCCTATGTCGGTAACTTCACCGTTACCGTAAGCTATCAGTAAAAACCGGGCCGGCGGCGTTCAAGCTGCCGCCTGATATCGAACAAAAAGCCCGTTCGCGTCCTCTGGTCGCGAGCGGGCTTTTTCGTCTTTGTGAATAACTGCCGGAAAGCAGGCGATTCGCGTCCAAAAGTCGCTCATGGTTAGCGCTTTGGTAACCCTATCTGGTCATAAGGACCATGTGGGGCCGGCTGTGGGAAGCCAACCTCTCCGAATGACCAGTAAGCCGGAGAATATCATGACCATCCAGAGATTCCAATCATTGAAGAGATGCTGCATCGGGCTGGGCGCCATGGCGTCAGCTTTATCATTATCATCGACACCAGCGCAGGCAGCGGGTGACCTGTTGGTTGCGCCGACCCGGGTTGTCCTCGACGGGCAGCGCGGGACCGAGGTAATTTTGAACAATATCGGCTCGGAGACGGCCACTTACAGGATCTCGCTGGAACTGCGCCGCATGACCAGCGAAGGCCGCCTCGAAGATGTCAGCGAAGAGCAGGAAAACGACATCGAGCGCGCGGCAAAGGAAATGATCCGCTATGCGCCACGCAGGGTGACGCTGCCGCCGAATCAGCCGCAGGCGATCCGTCTGGGCGTCCGGGCACCGGAAGGTCTCCCCGACGGCGAATATCGCGCGCATCTCCTGTTTCGCGCGATTCCCGAAGCCCGCTCCGTAACCGAGAAAAAGGCGCCGGAGAAGGGTTTCACCATCGCGCTGACACCGATTTATGGTGTCACCATCCCCGTAATAATCCGCCAGGGCAATTTGCAGGCCACCGCAGGCATTGCCAATGGCAGGCTGGAACAGGATGCGGATGGCCAGGCGCTGACCTTTGACCTCAGCAGAACCGGAACGCGGTCGACCTATGGTGAAATCCGGGTCACGAAACCCGGATCAAGCGAACCTGTGATGGTGGCCCGCGGCATTGCGGTCTATCCCGAAGTCAATCAACGCAAGGTCTCCCTGCCGGTACCCCCGGAAGTGGCCGCGCAACTCAAGGGTCCGGTATCGGTTGAATATTACGAGCCGGCGAATACCGGCGGCGGACTCATCGCCAGAACCGACATGGTGCTAAGATAGTCACATTATAACAATGGTTTAATACGGCATCACGCCGTCAAAAAGCCATGATGTGAATGATGAGACAGCGATATAATATAATCGGCCGAGGCTTTGATGCACTGGCCAGAGCCGCGGGGATCATAGCGATCTCGGCGGCGTCGCTGTTCATGGCATCTCCAGCCGATGCCGCCCCCGGCTGGACGGCCAACGATGATGATGCCCTGCTCTTCGACCTGCGGTCGGGCAATTACCGGCTGGGTGATGGTGTTAGAGGCTATCAGACCAATAGCGAAATCTGCGTTGACCTCGCCGACATCATCATGGCGATGGATATTCCCCTCCGTCTCGACAAGAAGTCGCGCCGCGCAACTGGCTGGATCTTCAGCGAGAAACAGACGCTGACGATCGATCGCGACAATGATATGGTACAAAAGGTGAACCTGTCGTCAAAATTGCGGCCGGGGCAGATATATGATGTGCCGGAGGGCTGGTGCGTTGATCTGAAAAGTCTTTCGGACTGGTTCGATATCGAATTCATGCCGGATCTGTCCAATGCGTTGCTGACGATCCAATCGGACAGAAAATTGCCGTTCGAACGCGCGCTCGAGCGCAAGGAGCAGGCCGCGAAGCTCCGTCCGCGCAAGAGTTTTGATCTGTCCGGTTTGCCGCAATCGTCGGAACCCTATAAATTCTGGCGCACGCCGTCGGTGGATGCGGTGGTTTCTGCCGGTGGTCTGAAAGACAAACGGTCCGGCCAGCAATTTGATTTGCGCTATGAGCTTTATGCCTCCGGCGAAGTGGGCAAGGCGAGCTTTGACGCCCGGCTTTCCTCCGATAGCAGCGGCGTACCGCAAAATCTCAGGGTCCGGGCCTATCGTACCGATCCGAAGGGGGAATTGCTGGGACCGCTGAAGGCGACCCATTTCGCTTTGGGCGATGTATCGACCTTTTCTACGCCGCTCGTGTCGCAGTCCGTTGCCGGCCGCGGGGCCGTGGTGACAAACCGCCCGGTCGAGCGACCCGATAGCTTTGATCGCACCAGTTTCCGCGGGGAATTGCCCAGCGGCTGGGATGCGGAACTCTATCGCAACGGCCAATTGCTGGGCTTTGCCGAGAATCGCACCGATGGGCGTTATGAATTTCTCGATGTGCCGCTGCTCTATGGCCAGAATCGCATCGAAGTGGTGTTATACGGCCCGCAGGGGCAGATCCGGAGCGATATAAAGGTCATTCCGGTCGGGCTCGATTCGATTCCGCCCCGGCAGACCTATTATTGGGCCGGTGTTCACGAGGCGGGCGAGGATCTGATCCGGCTTGGCGAGTTTTTGCCGATCAGCCAGGCCGGTTGGCGCGGCGGCGTCGGGGTCGAACGCGGTCTCAATAACAAAACATCGGTTGCGGCATCGTTGTTCAGCCTGCAAATCGATGGTGAGCGTCATAATTATCTTGAGGGATCGGTCCGCCGGGCCGTGGGACCAACGCTGGTGGAACTGTCGGCATCTTCCAACCTCGAACAGGGAATGGCCTTTCGTGGCCAGTTGCTTGGTCAGCTCGGCAATAGCTATATTACCGCCGAATCGATCTGGGCAAGGGGCGGCTTCATATCGGACCAGGTCGAGGAAAAGATCGAGTCACGCCACAGTCTGGCAGTTGATCATAGTTTCAAAATGGGCAGCCATCTGGTTCCGTTCCACATTGATGCACAATATGAAACGCGCTCGGACGGGTGGGATAGCCTTGATCTGACAGGTAGAATGTCGTTTAATCTCAAATATTTATCTTTAACCGGGGAACTGAATTGGGAAAAGCGGTTCAGTGAGTTGGGTACGGCCGCACCGGACCGGTTCAATGCGCGGCTGCTTGCCAATGGACGAATCGGTAAGGTCCGGCTGCGCGGTGAAGCGGTTTATCGTCTCGCTCCGGAAAAACGGTTCGAACGGGTCAATTTCACCGGAGAATGGCGTGCCGGGGAACGGTCGGACTGGCGTGCGGAGCTGGGCTATGATGCAGAACTGGACCGCGGGCGTGCGGGAATCGGTATCATTCGCCGGTTCGACAAATTCTCCCTCACCGCAAGCGCCGAGGCCGCGACCGACGGCTCGGTAGCCGCCGGACTCAATCTTGCGTTCAGCCTCGGTCCCGACCCGCGGAATGGCAAATTCCGTTTGTCCAACAACAAGCTGGCAAATAGCGGACAGGCCATGGCGATTGTCTATCGCGACGAAAATCGAGACGGTATCCGTCAGGATGAGGAGCCGCTGGTAGAAGATGTCGAACTGACGGCCGGCCAGTCGGTGACGCTGAACGCGACGGATGCCAACGGGCGTGCAGTCATTGATAATCTGTTACCGTTCCGCCCGGTGTTGATCGGGATCGACAGCAGCAGCCTGTCCAGTCCCTATGTGCAACCTGCCCTGCCCGGTGTCGTGATAACGCCGCGGCCGGGCGTTGCCGTAACCGTAGAGCTTCCGCTGGTCAGCGCCGGTGAAGTCGAGGGCACGCTGGTGCGCCGGGGTGGCGGTACGATTGCCGGCGTCGGTATGGAACTGGTCGATGAAGAAGGTCGCGTCGTTCGCGAGACCCAGACCGAATTTGACGGCTTCTTCCTGTTCGATGGCGTTCCCTATGGCCGCTATACCGTCCGTATCGCAAAACTGTCGGCGCAAGCCATTCAGGTGCCGATGATCCTGGCGGCGCGCGCGGTGGTTGATGATGATAATCAGGTGGCCCGACTGGGCGCCGTGACGGTTGGTACAACCGCCAATATGGCAGAGAATGATAGCGTCCGGCAAAACATGCCCTGACCGCAGAGAGCCACGCTTCTTGTAACGTCTGTGCATTCTGTTACTGATTCCGTTTCCGTATCGGTCAGGAATAATCCATGCAAATCATCGCCAATGGCATCAATATCGAAGCAGAAGACCACGGCAATCCGGAGGATCCCGCGATCCTGCTGGTCATGGGTTATACTGCTCAACTGGTGTACTGGCCGATGGATTTCGTCAACGGTCTGGTGAAAAACGGGTTTCGGGTGATCACGTTTGACAATCGTGACGTCGGGCTTTCCTACAAATTTGATGGTGTTCGCGCTCCGAATCCGATCCGGCAGATCATCGCCAAGCGCTTCTTTCCCCGGCGGCAAATGGCCCCCTATAATCTCAGCGATATGGCGCGGGATGCAGTCGGTGTTCTCGACGCGCTCAAGATCGACCGGGCGCATATTGTCGGTGCGTCGATGGGCGGCATGATCGGGCAGCTGATAGCGGCGGATCATGCCGACCGGGTGCTTTCCTTCACCCCGGTCATGTCATCAACCAATGGCCCGGGTCTCCCCGGAGCCAATGCCGAAGTACGCAAGGTGTTGCTGCGCACGGCCCGCGCCAAAGCCAGGACCCCGGACGAGGCGTTGGAACTGGGGCTTGCCTTTTCAACATTGATTGCATCGGAGGAAGGCCGCAGCCGCCCGGAAGAACGCCGTGCGATGATGAAACTGGCGCAGGAACGCGCCTTTTACCCGCCCGGACCAAAGCGCCAGATGGCGGCGATCATCGATACCGGCAATCTACGTCCGACGGCCAACCGGATTACAGCGCCGACAATGGTCATTCATGGTGCTGATGATCCGCTCATCCCGTCCGCCTGCGGTCAGGATATCGCGGCCAATGTCAAAGGGGCGCGCTTTGAACTGGTGGAGGGCATGGGACATGATTTGCCGCCCAGCAAATTGCCCGAAATGGTTGATCTGATCACCGCCCATTGTCGGGCCGCCTGAATAAGGCCGGTCATTCGGGTAGCGGCAAGCAATAGGTGATGGTCCGGTCGGTCATCCTGATCTCGCGCGGTTGCACCGTCAGCATGTCCCCATCTGCCTGAAATGCAGCCATCCGGGAGAGATCGTCTTTCGCTTTTATCGTCAGACGCCGGGCAGGCAGGGATTGCACGAAATCCAGCTTTGCCGGGTCATGACCAAGGGCAATCTGCAGAATGAACCGGAAAAAATCCCTGCGCCGCACGCGGCTTAGCAAGATCACATGGAAACAGAGCGATCCCAGTGCGGCTGCCGGTGCCAGCACCCATTTTCCCGCATAATAATGGCTTTTGATCACATAGAGGGCGGCGCTGTCGAGATGCTCCGTCGTTCCGTCGGGTGATTCCACTGCCAGGGAAAAGCCGAACCGTGGCCAGTTGCCCAGCAATCGGATCAGCGACCAGGCATAGGCGGCACCACCGATGCGCTTTTTTAGCAGCGGACTGTGCCGGGCGACAGCCTGTCCATCCGGACCGGCACTGATACAGGCGACAAAGGGCTGACCGTCGCTGATCGCCAGCGGGGCTTTGAGGCGTGCGGTTTGCTTGGCCAGATATCCAGCCATGATCTCGCGCGCAAAAATTTCCGGGTCGGAAGAATAGCCGAGTTCCTTCGCCACCAGATTGACCGTGCCGGCGGGAAATATGCATATCGGGCGGGACATTTCCGCCCGGACCATTGATCCGATCACCAGCCGCAAGCTGCCGTCACCGCCCGAAACACAGATGAGGTCACAATCGGGAGAAATATCGAATTGTCCGTTTATCTCTGTCCGGCCGAGCCGCACTTGCGCGCCGCAGGCTTGAAAAGCCCGCGAAAGCGCATCCAAATGCAATTTGTTAAACGTACCCGAGGCCGGGTTGTGTATGAGGTCGACGATCATCGTCCGCTCATGCGGCGAATGAAGGGGGTCCGTCAATGGTTGCGCTGGCGACGGTTGGTCCGCCCTGTCTAGGCCGGCACCTGTAACCGTTCCAGCGCGATCTCTTTGGCTGCCTTGTAACCCGCCTTGCCATTGGCTGCGCGCGGCACTTCGTCGACCAGGACGATGGCCCGCGGCGCCTTATAGGCTGCGAGCTTGGAACGGACATGCTCATTCAGTTCCGTTTCGTCAAAACGGGCACCCTCCGTCATGGAAAGGACCGCCGTCACCTTCTGGCCAAAGCGGTCGTCGGGCAAGCCGACGACCAGACAGTCGTAGACCGAATCATGGGTCTTGAGCGCTTCCTCGACTTCTTCGGGGAAGATTTTCTCGCCACCGCTGTTGATGCAGGCGGAACCCCGGCCGAGCAAAGTGATCGATCCGTCCGCCTCGACCGTGGCAAAGTCACCGGGAATCGAATAGCGAACGCCGTCGAAGGTCTTGAACGTGGCCGCGCTTTTCGCTTCATCCTTGTAATAGCCCAGCGGTACCATCCCGCCGTTGCAGATCAGGCCCATTTCACCGGATCCCGGCACCACCGGCTTGCCCTCCTCGGTCAGCACTTTCGTTGTTTCGTTCATTTCGAACTTGGCGGTTTGATCGCTATCGATATTCTCGATCGTCGTAATTGATGCACCCATGCTGCCCTCGGTCGAGCCCATGCTGTCGACAATCGCCATATGCGGCAAATGGCGGAGCAGGCCCCGCTTCACTTCGGTCGACCACATCACGCCGGAAGAACCCATCATCAAAAGTGACGACAAGTCAAAGACTTGCCCTGACGCCTTGGCATCGTCCAGAGCCGCCAGCATGGGCTTGGCAAAGACATCGCCGACGATGGTAATATCGGTGACTTTCTCGGCTTCGGCCAGTCGCCAGAGCGTCAGCGGATCAAAATGGCTGTTGTCGGTGAGCACCAAACAGCCACCCAGGCTGTGCGGAACCATGGCTCCGATCCACATGCCGGTACCGTGCATCAGCGGACAGGCCGGAATCGAACGCGATGCGGCACCGAGATCGTGCAGCTGCTTGATCAGCGGTCCAAAGCCCGCGGCATCGGCCGGCGGTTCCATCATCCGCATTTCAAACCCTTTGGCGAGCAGCGCTGTTGCGAAACTCTTGTGATCATACATCACGCCCTTGGGCATGCCGGTCGTGCCGCCGGTGTAGAGCATGTAGATATCGTCATTCGATCGTTCGATCACCGGCATCGGACCGGTGTTCTGCAATGTTTCTTCATAAGCTACCGCACCCTCGAGATGCTCGCCGGATCCGTCGTCGATTTCGAGGAACAGTTTGACCTTTTCAAGCTGATCCCGAATGGCGGCGACGCGCGGCGCAAACTGGGCCTGATAGACGAGGGCTTCGCTGTCGCTATTGTTGATGACGTGAGTCAGTTCCGCTTCGAGATAGCGATAGTTGACGTTGACCGGAGTGATGCGGGCTTTGAAGGCGCCGAACTGGGTCTCCATATATTCTGCCGAATTATAGGAATAGATCGCGAGCTTTGCTCCGGCCTCGAGGCCATGGTCGGTAAGCACCTGTGCGACCCGGGCGGCGCGATTTTCATATTCAGCCCAGTCATAGCGTTTGTCGCCATCAATAATTGCCGGCTTGTCAGGAATTGCCTGGGCAATTGCTTCCCAGATATCGGCCATTTGCCAAGTCATGCGAATCTCTCCTATTTTTTTCTGGAGAATAGCCGGATTGCTGACTTACGCAACCAGATCGCGATGTCGCGAATCGATTGGCGCCGTCTATCGTTGCGCGCGTGCAACCCGTTCGGCGATCGTCAGGTGTCGGTCTCTTCGCAGTCCTCATCCGCCAGAATCTCGAGGATGAGATCATCGGCTGCAATCTGGCTGCCCGCAGTCGCGGCGATGGTTTCGACCGTGCCGTCGATTTCCGCCAATATCTCGTGCTGCATCTTCATCGCCTCGAGGACGGCCAGCTTGTCACCCTTGGCAACCCGCGCGCCGGTTTCTACCAGTATCTCCAGTAACAGCCCATGCATCGGCGCGACCACGGTACCGCCGCCGCCGGCATCTTCCATCGCGCTAAGACCGGTCAGATCGGTGACGGTCAGGGAACGTGTGGGCAGCGCCAGATAAAGGGTGCGGTGATCGTCATAAAAGATCGCCTCGATCGTGCGCCCGTCGACCCGCAATTTCGCGCGATCGGCGGTGAGGCTGATCAGGTCCACCGTGACGCCCTCTTCACCCGAGCTAACGCGATAATGGCCGGGCTTGTCGACATGGACATGGATCGTTTGCGCATCTTCGCCGTCGGCATATTGTGCCACGGTTTCCAGGGCGCCGGTGCTGGACCAGTCGAGCATTTCCGGATTGACGTTGAGGGCCAGCCGGTGCGCCTCCTGTTGCCGCAGCTTGTGATGGATGACGGCGGCGATGGCATAAGCGGCAAATTCATGCGCGCCGAGATCGACTCCGCCTTCGCCGTAATTTTCGGCGATGAAGGCCGTGGTTGCCTCACCATTGACAAAATCCGGCTTGTCGAGCGCATCAATCAGGAAATCGCGATTGGTCTTGGGACCGAACAGGGCGGTTTCTGACAGCGCCTTGATCATCCGCCGTCGCGCTTCGTCGCGGGTTGCGCCATGGGTGATGATCTTGGCGACCATCGAATCGTAAAAGGGCGACACTTCACCGCCCGTTTCTATGCCGCTGTCGACCCGCGACAGGTTCGATGGCTTCCAGAGATGGACAGGGCCGGTGCTGGGCAGGAAATCATCCTCCGGGTCTTCGGCATAGAGACGGACTTCCATCGCATGGCCGGTGAGGCTGATGTCCTGCTGCTCGAGACCCAACAAGTCGCCTGACGCAACTTTCAGTTGCAGCGCGACCAGATCGAGACCGGTCACTTCCTCGGTCACCGGATGTTCGACCTGCAGACGCGTATTCATTTCGAGGAAATAGAAAGCTCCCGACTGGTCGAGCAGAAATTCAACCGTACCGGCGCCAATATAATCGACGGCCTTGGCGGCTTCTACGGCCGCTGCGCCCATTTGTTCGCGCAATTCTGGCGTCATGACCGGGCAGGGTGCTTCCTCGATCACCTTCTGGTGGCGGCGCTGGACCGAACAATCGCGCTCGCCAAGATGGATAGTATTGCCGTGGCTGTCGGCGAAGACCTGAATCTCGACATGGCGCGGCTTGATAATCGCCTTTTCGAGGATCAGTTCGCCATTGCCAAAGGCATTTTCCGCCTCGGAGCGCGCCAGTTTGATCGCGTTGGGCACGTCTTTCAGATCATGGACCAGCCGCATGCCGCGACCGCCGCCGCCGGCGGCTGCCTTGACCATTAGCGGCACGCCGATTTTCTGCGCTTCGGAGATCAGCACATCGTCCGCCTGATCATCGCCCTGATAACCGGGCACGCAGGGGACGCCGGCGGCGATCATCGCGCGTTTCGACCGCGCCTTGTCGCCCATCACGTCGATCGCTTTTTCCGGCGGGCCGACGAAGATGATGTTGGCCTCGGCGCAGGCCTTGGAGAAAGCTGCATTTTCCGAGAGAAAACCATAGCCGGGGTGAATCGCGTCCGCGTCTGTGTCTTTCGCCGCCTGGATGATTGTGTCGACCAGCAGATAGGATTCATTGACCGGTGCCGGACCGATATGCACCGCATCGTCTGCCATTTTGACATGGGGAGCCTCTGCGTCCGCGTCGGAATAGACGGCGACGGTGCGGATGCCCTGTGCCTTGGCCGTGCGCATCACCCGGCAGGCGATTTCGCCGCGATTGGCGACCAGGAGCGTGTTTATCTTGGTCATATATAAACCTCGTCATGCTGAACTTGTTTCAGCACCCCGTGAGAGGATGGATGGGAAAGATCCTGAAACGCGTTCAGGATGACGAATAGGGAGTGGCACTGATTATTCATTCCGGCTTCACCACCCAATTGGGTTTGCGCTTTTCAAAGAAGCTGGCGACGCCTTCCTTGGCTTCGTCGCTGACCATCCGGTCGGCGAAATTCTCGGCCGCCAGACGGATCACTTCCTCGCGCGGTTGGCCGACGATTTGGCCGAGCAATTCCTTGGTTGCGGCTATCGCGCCAGGGGCAGCGCCCAGAACCTGTTTGCGCAATTGCATTTCTATGGCTTCGAGACCCGGAATGTCATCAGCGATAAAATCGGCAAAGCCCAGCTCATGCGCTTCGCTTCCGTCAAACCGCGCCGCGGTCAGCATCAGCCGGCGACCGGTGGCATAGCCGAGTTTCTGAATTACGAAGGGGGATATCTGCGCCGGTGTGATACCAATGGCGGTCTCGGTCATCGCGAAGCGGGCGCCGCTTTCGCAGATCACCACGTCGGCGCAGCAGCTCAGGCCAAAGCCTCCGGCCATGGCCGCGCCCTCGATCAATACGATCACAACCTGTGGCGCGGTGTTGACCAGGTCAAAAATCTCCGCCGCGCCGCTGGACATTTTGATGATTGCCGCGCGATCGCCGCTTTGCTGGAAATTCTCCTTGAAATTCTTGAGATCTGCCCCGGCGCAAAAGATGCCGCCGCGGCCTCTCAGGGTAATCCCGCGGATTGTGCGATCATCACGCACGCCCTTCAGCACTGCGGCGAGTTCGGCGACCAGAGCGTCACTCAAGGCATTGCGATTGTCCGGCTGGTTGAACCAGATGGTGAGCCAGCCCTGACTGAGTTCCAGTTCAAGCGTTTCTGTTTTCGGGAGATTTGTCATATCCGCGCCACCCCGAAGGCATTGGGATGGAGCGTCCGGTTTTGCGCCTCGAAGATCGTTTCCAGCGCGAAACCCAAGACTTTGCGGCTGTCGCGCGGATCAATCACGCCATTGTCGAGCACCCGGCCGGAGGTGAAGAAGGCGCTTTCCTGCGCTTCGAAAATATCCTTGATCCGCTGTTCCTGCTTGGCGATCATATCTTCATCTGGCTCCACGCCTTTGCGTTTGGCCTGCACCCGGGCGACGTGACTCATCGTGTTGGCGGCTGATGCCCCCGCCATGACGCCAGTTTTTGCATTGGGCCAGCTGAACAGGAAATCCGGTTCGAAAGCCACGCCGCTCATCCCGTAATTGCCCGCGCCAAAGCTTGCGCCGATGTAGAGCGCCAGTTTCGGCACCCGGACATTGGACACGGCCTGGATCATCTTGCTGCCCAGCTTGATCATGCCCTTATGCTCGGACTCGGTCCCGACAATATAGCCGGTGGTGTTGTTGAGGAAGATGATCGGCAGTTGCGACTGGTCGCAAAGCTGGAAGAAATGGGTGGCCTTGGCGGCCGCTTCGGGGTCGAACGGGCCGTTGTTGCCGATCAGGCCAACCGAATGGCCCATGACGCTCGCCTGCATGCAGACCGTGCCGGGGCCATAGCGTGGCTTGAATTCCTCGAAATCGGAACCGTCCACGATCCGCGCCGCCACTTCGCGGACATCATAGGGGATGGTATAATCGGTCGGTACTACACCGGCGATCTCGTCGATGTCGTAGATCGGTTCTTCATAATCATTGCGACGGATCGGCTTGGTATTCTTGTTCCAGTCGAGACGTCCCATGGTTTCGCGCGCAATGGCAATGCCATGGGCATCGTCATCCGCCAGATATTCGACACTGCCGGTGGTCGAGGCATGCATCTCGGTGCCACCAAGCTCGCGATCGTCAGCAACTTCGCCGGTGGCCGCATGGACGAGCGCCGCGCCACCGAGCGCCGCCATGCCATTGTCGCGGACGCCTATGACATAATCCGACATGCCCGGCATATAGGCGCCACCAGCAGTTGATGGGCCGTGCAGCACAACCATGGTCGGGATACCGGCCGCGCTCAGCCAGGCGAGATTGCGGAATAGCTTCCCGCCGTGGGCCCATAGCTCGACCTTATATTCCATCAGGTTCGCGCCGGCGCTTTCGACCAGATGGATGAACGGCAATTTAAGATCCTGGGCGATTTTCTGCGCGCCCTTGCTCGCATCCCATCCGCCCGATGTCGCCGCACCGGCGCGGATGCCGCTGTCATCGACCCAGATCATACAGCGCACGCCCTTGACGAAACCAATGCCCAATATCACGCTGCCGCCGGGAATGCTGGTCTCGGGATTATCATCCTCGACCAGATAATTGGCCATATTGTAAAGTTGCAGCCACGGCATGCCGGGATCAAGCAGGCGCTTCAGCCTTTCGTGCGGAGTCAGCTGGCCGCGCTTTTCAAAGGTCGGTCGGCGCTTTTCCGATGCTTCCACGGCGCGTTTTTCCAGTGATCGCAGATGATCGATCAGCGCCAGCATATCCTTGCGATTCTGGGCAAAGCTGTCCGAACCGGTGACGATCTTCGATTTAAACTGGGGCATGGGGTGCAGCGCCTCTTTCCGAAATGACCAGACGGATTATTCGCTATTTGACACGGCGAGTCCATCAAGGCTATTTGAATAGCACTCGGTATTTTCGAGTCAAGCTCATTAAAGGACGACCATTGGCTTCTAAAGCGGTTCCTGCAGAGACCCAACGCGCCAAGCTGGAGCGCAAGGAAGGCGTGATCCTCGCGGCGGCGCGGGCAATTTTTGTCGATCATGGATTTGACGGTGCCCGGATGCAGGAAATTGCCCGGCGTGCCGGAATCGGCGAAGGCACGATCTACAGCTATTATGAATCCAAAGCGGAGCTGATGCTGGCGGTGCTTGAGCAATTCTGGGATGGTCTGACACGGGAGGCCGAAGACGTTATGGTATCAGTGCAAGCCACTGATTTCTTTGGCCGACTGGAAGCTCTTGCCGCCTATCATCTCGCGGCGGTCATTCGCAATTCCGACTTTATCAACCTGACTTTCGCGCTGCGCCGCAACAATAGCGAAGTCAGTGTCTCGCGGGATCATCTGCGCCAATATGTCGCCGTATTCGATGAGCTGTTTCTACGTGGACAGGATCGCGGTGAATTGCGGCCAGATGCGATATTATGGCAGGCCCGGGACATATTTTATGGCAGCCTGGAATATAGCGCCCGCTCGATAGAAATGACGATCGACGCGGAACGCATTCCCCGGGAACAAGGGCCGGTAGTTGATCAGATGGTAGCGTTGTTCCGCTCCCACTATGGTACCGGCGATAGCGCTGTGGCAACCGGTACAGCGGGGCTGGCTGGTGTGGAGACCAGGCTTGACCAGCTGACGGCGCAGATCGAGACTCTGAACGAACGGCTTTCCGGCGCGTAAAAAAAGAGCCCCCGAAGGAGCTCTTTCTCTCAATATTCTGATCCCGCTCAAGCGGCTTGGTAAAAAGTCTCTCCGGCATCGGCTTTCTTGCGGAAGCTCATCGGCGGTTTGAACCGCTCACCATATTTCTGCGCCAGATTGTCGGCGATGCGGACGAAATTGTCGACACCCATCGTGTCGATATGGCTCATCGGTCCGCCGGTCCATGGCGCGAAGCCCCAGCCGAAGATCGCGCCGAGATCGGCCGATTGCGGGTCGGAGACGACGCCTTCGTCGAAACATTGGGCAGTGGCGATCAGCTGGATGAACATCAGACGCTGTTTGACCTCTTCGACATCCGGCTGTTCTTCGGCCAGCGGGAAATGGTCGGCGAGACCGGGCCACAGCTTTTTCGATCCGTCATCGGCATATTCGTAGAAACCACCGCCAAAGCGCCGGCCGCGACGGTCGATCTTGTTGACCATGATTTCCATCAACTCTTCGGTGCCGCTCGGAACATAGGCGTCGCCCATCTCTTCCTTGGTTGACGTCATGATGTCATAGCCGAGCTGCAGGGTTGTTTCATCGACCACGGCGAGTGGACCAATCGGCATGCCCATCGCGATTGCGGCATTTTCGATCAGCGCCGGCTTCACGCCTTCGGCAACCATCAGCATCGCTTCATTGGCATAAGGCGGGAACACGCGGTTGGTGTAGAAGCCGCGGACGTCCTTGACGACAATCGGAACCTTGCGGATTTTCGCATTATAATCGAGCGCAACCGCCAGAGCCTTGTCACCAGTTTCGGCGCCAGGGATGATTTCCAGCAACGGCATTTTCTCGACCGGCGAGAAGAAATGCATGCCGATAAACTGATCCGGGCGTTCGCTGTTCTTGGCCAGACCGGTGATCGGCAGGGTCGAGGTGTTGGAGGCAAAGACAACATCCTTGCCGATGACCGCTTCGGTTTTCTTGATCACGTCGGCTTTGACATCGGGACGCTCGAACACCGCTTCGATGATCAGGTCGACATCTTTCAGATCATCATAATTGTCGGTCGGGGTGATCCGGGCCATGAAGGCGTCTGCCTTGTCCTGCGTCATCTTGCCACGCTTGACGCCCTTGTCGACGATCTTCTGACTATAATCGATGGCTTTCTGCGCTTCTTCCATATTGCGATCGAGGACGATAACATTCATGCCGCCCTTGGCTGTCACATGGGTGATGCCCGAGCCCATCAGGCCGGCACCAAGTACGCCGACGGTCTTGATGTCGGATGGAGGAACGCCTTTGGGCCGCGCCGCGCCTTTTTCCGCGGCCTGTTTGTTGATGAACAGGGTGCGGATCATATTCTTGGCTTGCGGACCGGACAGCAGCTTGGTGAAATATTTGCTTTCGACGCGCAGCGCGGTGTCGATCGGAAGCATCGAACCTTCATAAAGGCAGGACAGGATCGCCTTGACCGCTTCGTAATTGCCCTTGCTCTGTTTCAGCGCGATCGCCGAGGAACCGAGATAGAGCGGCACGGCGCGGGGATCCATCGATCCGGCCCCACCAGGGAATTTATAGCCCTTCTTGTCCCATGGTGCGGACGCCTTGGGATTGGCCTTGACCCACTCCTTGGCTTTCGCGACGACTTCGTCAGCGGGGACGACTTCGTCGATAAAGCCCTGGGCTTTTGCCGCCTGTGGATTGGTTGGACCACCCATCATGATCATCATGCCAGCGGCCTGCAGTCCGGAAAGACGCGGCAGGCGCTGGGTGCCGCCGCCGCCGGGCAGGAGGCCGACCTGTACTTCAGGCAGGCCAAGCTGGAGTTTCGGATTGTCGGCGCAAACGCGATAATGGCAGGCCAGCGCGAGTTCGAGGCCACCGCCGAGCGCGAGACCGTTCAGCGCGCAGGCCACCGGCTTGGCGTGGGCTGTGCCCTTGAGCAGATCCTTGGCGCTGTTGCCGCCTGTTTCCATCCGGCGCAACATGCCGTTCAGTTCCCATGCGCTTTCAAACGCTTCGGCCATGCTGTCTGCTTTGGTAGCGCCGAGCATGTTGAGGTCGGCACCGGCCAGGAATCCGGATTTCTTGCCCGATGTAATCACCGCGCCCTTGATTTTATCTGAGCTGATCAATTCTTCGGTAAAGGTCTTGAAGTCGGCAATTAGCGCCTGGTTCCAGACGTTCATCGACTGGCCGGGAAGATCGATTGTGACCAGGGCGATGCCGTCGCTGTCAATATCGACTGTGAGTGTTTCGTAGGTCATATTCTATTCCTTACTATCTCATCCTGCGCTCCGCATTTGATGCGGAGCCTTGGCGAGAGAGCCTTGCCGGCCCTCCAGAACTCCGCATCAAGTGCGGAGCATAAATCAGTTCACCCGTTCGATAATTGTGGCGATACCCATGCCGCCGCCGATGCACAGCGTGGCGAGAGCGGTGGACTTGCCCGAACGCTCCAGTTCATCGAGTGCGGTGCCGAGGATCATCGCGCCGGTCGCGCCGAGCGGATGGCCCATGGCGATCGCGCCGCCGTTGATGTTCATCACGCTGTGGTCGACATTCATCGCGTCCATGAAGCGCAGGACGACGGCGGCAAATGCCTCGTTCAATTCCCACACATCAATATCGTTCGCGGTCATGCCGGCGCGATCCAGCGCCTTCTTGGCGGCAAGTTCGGGACCGGTCAGCATGATCGTCGGCTCGGAGCCGATGGCGGCCATCGACACGATCCGTGCCCGCGGTTTCAGGTCGAATTTTTGGCCGGCCATTTCGCTGCCGACCAGTACGGCTGCGGAACCGTCCACGATACCCGAGCTATTGCCGGCATGGTGGACATGGTTGATCTTCTCGATCTCGGGATGTTTGAGGATCGCGACATCGTCAAAACCGGGCATCTGTTCGCCCATCATCTTGAAAGCGGGGCCAAGCGCACCGAGCGACTGCATATCGGTTTCGGGACGCATCAGTTCATCCCGGTCGAGCACGACTTCACCAATTACGTCACGGATCGGGAGGATCGATTTGGCGAACCTGTTTTCGCCCCAGGCCATGGCGGCGCGTTTCTGGCTTTCCACGGCATAGGCGTCGACATCGTCGCGGCTATAGCCATATTTGGTCGCGATCAGATCGGCGGAAATACCCTGCGGTACAAAATATTCCTGAAAGACGAGGGTCGGGTCGGCCATGCCGCCGAGACCGTCGCTTCCCATCGGAATGCGCGACATGGATTCAATGCCGCCACCGATCGCAAGATCGGCTTCGCCGGAACAGACCTTGCCTGCAGCGATGTTCACCGCTTCCAGACCCGAACCGCAGAAACGGTTGACCTGGATCGCCGATGTCGAATCCGCATAGCCGGCCTTGAGTGCGGCCATGCGGCTGATCACCGCGCCCTGTTCGCCAACAGGAGAAACGCAACCAAAGGCAATGTCCTCGACTTCATGACCCTCGAGTTCATTGCGGTCGTTGACCGATGCCAGAACCTGAGCGGCGAGGTCGAGAGCGGTGATTTCGTGCAGGGCGCCATCATTGCGACCCTTGCCGCGCGGGCTTCGCACTGCGTCATAGATAAAGGCTTCGGTCATTCGGATTTCCTCTCGTTGGAAGAATTGGAAGGGTTTCAGCCATAGCTAATGCTGCACCGCAGCACAGTCAAGCAGTTTACGTAAACGTCAATCAAGCGAGGGGCGACTCGCTTGTCGCCTTTCGCCCTTTTCCCTATAAACTAATCGAGGATCGATTGATATTTCTGGCTGAAAACGTCACGGCCGATGATATAGCGCATGATCTCGCTCGAACCGGCGTAGATCCGGCTCATCCGGGCGTCGGTGAATATCCGGCTGATCTCATATTCCTTCATATAGCCCGCGCCACCATGTAGCTGCAGCCCGAGGTCGGCCATTTCCCACTCGATTTCGCTGCCCAGCATTTTGCCCTTGGCCGCCATGTTGGCGGTCAGTCCGCCCTGATTGTGGATATCGATACAATGGTCGACATAGACTTGAAACATGTCGATTTTTGCATCCATTTCGGCCATTTTGAACTGGGTATTCTGCAGATCCGACAATTTCTTGCCAAAAACATTACGTTCCATGACAAATTCGCGGGTGATGTCGAAAGCCCGGCGAGCGGTGGCGCCATAGCCAACCATGCCGATCAGGCGCTCCTCGGCCAGGCCTTCCATCAGGTGAATGAAGCCCTTGCCCGGCGTCCCCAGCGTATTTTCCTTCGGTACCTTGACGTCATTGAAGAATAGTTCGGCGGTATCCTGCGCATGCAGGCCGATTTTCTCCAGATTCTGTCCGCGCTCGAACCCTTCCATGCCGCGTTCGAGGATAAGCAGCACCATCGCGTGCTTGTCTTCCACGCCATCAATCTTGGCGGCGACGATGACGACGTCGGCGTTAATGCCGTTGGAGATATAGGTTTTCGATCCGTTGAGAACCCAATGGTCGCCCATGTCCTTGGCCGTGCTTTTCATGCCCGAAAGATCACTGCCGGCACCGGGCTCGGTCATCGCGACGGCGAGAATCGTGTCGCCGCTGACGCATTTCGGCAGGAAGCGCTCCCGCTGCTCTTCGTTACCGAATTTCTTGAAATAGGGTCCAACCAGACGGCTGTGCAGCGTATTATACCATTCTGAGCAGCCAGCCCGCGCGGTTTCCTCGATGATAATCTGCTCATAGCGGAAATCATCGTCACCCATGCCGCCATATTTTTCGTCCGGCCAGATCATCAGAAAGCCCTGGTCACCGGCCTTTTTGAATATTTCGCGATCGACGATACCGGCTTCCCGGAACTCGTCCATCCGGGGTGCGACTTCGTCGGCCAGGAAACGGCGATAGGCATCACGGAACATATGCTGTTCTTCGGTAAATTTGCGCATGGAAATATCCTTTTGTCTGACGGGAGGTCGGCGTGCCGGAAGCCCACCATTTGGCTTGGGGTCATAATGGGCCAAATTTAAGCGGTCAATTAAGAAACAAGTCCGTTGCATTTTCCGGTTGACCATTGTTATGGCATTCTGGTGGAACAGACAAAGAAACCCTTCATCCTCGGCCTTGGCGGTACAACCAACCCGGAATCATCGACGGAACAGGCCTTGGCGATAGCCTTGCAAGCCGCCGCGGATAACGGCGCGGAGACGGAGTTGTTTGGATCGGACCGGTTGATGGCCTTACCGCATTATCGCTCTGACCCGGCGGGCCTCAATCAGACCGGCAAGGATCTGGTCGAGCTGGTACGCCGCGCCGATGGTCTGATATTGTCGAGTCCCGGCTATCACGGCACCGTGTCCGGGCTGGTTAAGAATGCCATCGACTATATCGAAGAGACGTCTGCCGACGACCGCATCTATCTTGATGGTTTGCCGATTGGCCTGATCGTCACAGCTTACGGCTGGCAGGCGGTGGGCAGCACTCTGGCGGCGTTGCGTTCGATCGTCCATTCGCTGCGCGGCTGGCCGACTCCGCTTGGTGTCGGAATCAACGCATCGGGGGGTATTTTCGGTGAAGGCATATGCACGGATGCCGGTGTCAACGAGCAGCTGAAACTGGTCGCCCAGCAAGTCATGCATCGCGCCTGAGCGCAGTAAGTCCTGTTATTGTTACGCCGATCATTGCGGCGGCATATTGCCGTAGAAATCGCGATACCAGCTGACAAACCGCTTCAGGCCGTCTTCCAGCATGACCTTGGGTGCATAGCCGGTGAGAGCATGGAGCCTGGATACATCGGCATAGGTTGAGGTGACGTCGCCCGGTTGCATCGGGCGCATGATCTTTTCCGCCTCGACGCCCAGCGCCTCTTCAAGCGCCCGGATCATGTCCATCAGACCGACCGGGCGGCTATCGCCAATATTGAGGATGCGATGTTCATGCGGCTCGGGCGGATGGTCGAGCGCGCCCAATATGCCATCGATAATATCATCGATATAGGTGAAATCGCGCGCCATCTTGCCTTCGCCGTAAACCTCGATCGGATCCCCCGCCAGAATCTTCCGGGTGAAACCGAAATAGGCCATGTCGGGACGACCCCAGGGTCCGTAGACCGTGAAGAAGCGCAGGCCGGTCATCGGAAAGCCGTAGAGCTTGGCATAGGACTGGCTCATCAGTTCGCCGGAGCGTTTGGTCGCGGCATAGAGCGAGACCGGATTGATGGCGGGCTCGTCTTCGGTGAATCCTTCCCCGCCCATCGGCTTGTCGCCGTAGACCGAGCTGGAGGATGCATAGACGAGATGCTGGAAATTCTCGGCATGGCGGCTGGCCTCAAGCAAGGACAGATGCCCCTGCAGATTGGATTTCTGATAAGCAAACGGATTTTCGATACTGTAGCGGACGCCGGCCTGTGCTGCGAGGTGGATGATCCGCTGGACGCCGTTGGCCTTCACCAGCGTCTTGACGCTATCGGCATCGGATACATCCATTTCCTCAAAGCGGAAGTCGTCCAGCGCTTTGAGCTTGGCAAGCCGGGCGGCTTTCAGCGCCGGATCATAATAATCGTTGAGATTATCGATGCCGATCACCGTTTCCCCGCGCTCCACGAGCCGGGTCGAGACGGCATGGCCGATGAACCCGGCGGCGCCAGTGACGAGAACGGGAGAGCTTTGCTTATCAGACATGATGGTTTCCGTGGCGGTTGATCGCGATGGCTCTAGCACGAACCGGTAAAGATTTGGCAAGCGAAACCGGCGGTTCCCGAAGGACCGAAAGAAAAACGGCGGCACTTTTCAGCACCGCCGTTTTTTTGATCATTATCTGCCCGACGCGATCTCGTATCGCGCCAGGCTGGATATTATCTGCTCAGTATCCGAAGATGAGCGAGAGGCTTGCTGCGCGTGGTGCACCAATCTGTACGAAAGGAGAAGAGTTGTCCAGATCGCCGCCAAAGCCGCCGACATAAAGTTCGTCGAACAGGTTGGTAACGTTCAGTTGCAACGCAACATCATCGCCAAATGGATTCTGCGTGATCGTCCAGCGAAGGTCGAGATCGACCAGCGTATAACCGTCAACCGATGTATCGTTAGTATCATTCGCCCAACGTTTGCCTGTGTGCTTGACCTGAGCACCCAGTTCAAAGTCGCCAAATTGCTGTTGAACGCGAGCACCAACGGACCAGAGCGGCGCGCCACTTTCGTTGTTGCCAGCGGTGAGTGCAAAGATCGGATCACCAACTGTCGTACATTGAGCAACGTTGTTGGTTATGTCAGCAGCCGAGCAAACGTCGGTCTGAACATTGTCCTTGATTTCCGATTCGTTGATCGAACCGAAGATATAGAACATTGTCTTTGGTGTTGGCGACCAGGCGATCGAAGCGTCGAGGCCATATTTGTCTACACGGCCAAGGTTCCGGAATACTGATTCATCAAGAATCGGATCATAAGAAGACGCAAGGCGGTTATCATAGCGTGTAAACCAGCCAGCAAACTGGGCCTGAATATTGCCGGTCCGATATCGAAGCCCCAAGTCGAGACTGTCGGTTGTTTCGGGTACTGGCTGAACGCCTGGAGCATTTTCCGGGAAGTACAGCGAGTCATAGAGCGGATCAGTAGCCGGTACGGAAAGGCCCTTGGCATAGTTTGCGAAGATGGACGCGCTGCCGAAAGCATAAGTCAGACCGACATTCGGCAGAATATCATCATATTTATACGTGCGCGACTGGGGAACGGCAGAGCCGGATACGGTGTTGGTCGCCGCATCATAGCTATATGGGTTCGCCGCTTCATAGGCTGCGCTGACGCCGCCGACGCAATCAAGGAAACCGCTTGCCGAAGTGGTGTAGCAATTCTGGTTCAGTTCGCGCTTGAAGAACGGTGCCCGCAAACCGAGTACGGCAGACAGACCGCCGAATGTGCCACGATATTCACCCGAAATCTGATGCAAGGTTGCGTAAGACTGACGGTCGCGTTTGTTGAGTTCGAAGCCGTCGACGGTCAC
>CAJQNR010000133.1 GCA_905479715.1 uncultured Sphingorhabdus sp. | reverse complement strand
CCGCTGGTGGTGCACGGCGCGATGCTGGTCGAGCCGACCGAGACCGAGAGCAAGGCGGCGATCGATCAGTTTATCGGCGCCTTCCGCTCGGTGGCAGAGCGGGCCAAGGCGGGCGATGAAACCCTGAAATCCGCCCCTTATTTCGCTCCGCGCCGCCGACTGGATGAAACCCAGGCAGCCCGCAAACCGATATTGGTCTGGACGGAAGACGAGGATTTTGCTCAAGCAGCGGAGTGAGCGGGGAAATCTGACATATTCGCAGAACATCATCCTCCCTGCGGCGCAGCCATGGGGAGGGGGCCATCCGCAGGATGGTGGAGGGCCCCTCCGTCAGCCGTACCGGCTGCCACCTCCCCATCGCTACGCGACAGGGAGGATATAATTGATCCACCGTCTCACCAATCTCTTTGCCCTGTGGACAGTTTTGGGGACAGCCTGGGCATGGTTTGTACCCGATCATTTTCTGTGGGTCGTCGATGGTCGCTACCAGCCGCTCGGTCAGTCCTTGGTCAGCGTCCTGCTGGGGCTGGTCATGCTGGGCATGGGCCTGACCCTGTCGTTCGATGATTTCAAACGGATAACGAAAATTCCGCGGTGTCTGGCGACCGGTGTGATTTTGCAATTCACCGTGATGCCGCTGGCGGGAATTTTCCTCGCCATGACATTCGGGCTGGAAACCGGTCTGGCGGTCGGCCTGATCCTGGTCGCCTGCTGTCCGGGCGGGACGGCCTCCAATGTCGTCGCCTATCTCGCCAACGCCAATCTCGCGCTATCGGTGACCATGACGATGACCTCGACATTGGTTGCGGTGATCGCGACGCCGATGCTGACCGGATTGCTCGCCGGAAAATATGTCGAGATTGACCAGTGGGGCCTGTTTATCAACATGGTGTCGATTGTTCTCCTGCCGCTGGTCGCGGGCGTCCTTTTCAACCGCTATCTGCCCCGACTGACGGCAGAGATCGCGGTCATCTCTCCGCTCGCTTCGGTTATCGTCGTCGTGTTGATTGTCGGCGGTATTATCGCCAACAACAAAATGCTGATCGAGATGCATTTCGGCGTGTTGATGCTGGCGGTTTTTCTGCTCCATGTCTTCGGTTTCGGCCTGGGCTATCTGATAACCAGAGCGATGGGCCTCGGGGTTGCGGAATGCCGCACGATCAGCATTGAAGTCGGGATGCAGAACAGTGGCCTCGGCTCGAGTCTGGCATCGACGCCCAGCTTCGCGGCGCAATTTGCCACTCCGATGCAGGCGGCGCTCGCTCCGGTCCCAAGTGCTATCTCTGCGGTGTATCATGTTGTGATTGGTAGTTTTCTGGCCGCAATCTGGCGGCGCATGCGCTAGGCCATTGTCCTAGAGCCAGCGGCGCACCCTGGCTTTGTAATCGAGATATTCGTCGCCGAATTTCGCCGCCAGATAGCGCTCTTCCCGCGCGATCACCTGCGTGCGAATGACAAGGATCGCGACCGGTAACACGATCACCGCCCAGCTGCTGCGGAACAGCAATGCAAGGCCCAGATAGGCCAGCGCCATGCCGAGATACATCGGGTTCCGGGTAAAACGATAGATGCCCGAGCTGACGATCTGGTTGGCATGTTTCCACGGTTCGAGATTATTGCCGAGCTTTTTGAAGCGGCTGCTTCCCGCGACCATGAAGAAAATACCGGCGAGGGCGGCAAATCCGCCCGCAATCATGATCCATGCGGAAACCGGGATGAAGTCCGGCACCCGTTCGCTCAGCCGGTCGAGCAACAGTCCGGTCAGCAGGAAGCCAAAATAAACCAATGGCGGCGGAAATTTCACTTGCGCGCTGTCTTGTTCGAGGCGAAATGGTTCCCACATGACCCAAATCAATATCGCAATTCCGCTGCCCGCGCAAATCATGAGCGATCATCATGGCTGATTCAAAACCATGGCTGACCGATATGCCTTCGGCAGAAGAGCAGCGTCATGCTCCGGCAACGATGCGCAACCGCGACGCGATTGTCGATGTTTTGCGCGCCATCTTGCCCGATCGCGGCACCATTTTGGAAATCGCCAGCGGCACCGGCGAACATGCAGTCTATTTCGGCAACGCCTTTCCAGATCTGATCATTCAGCCCAGCGATCCGGATCCGGAATGCCGCCAGTCGATTGCCGTGTGGACGAGCCGCGAGGCGGTGCCCAATATCCTGGCGCCACTACCGCTGGATGCGCAAGCGGCCCGGTGGGACATAGGGAAAGTGGCGGCGATCCTGTGCATCAACATGGTTCACATCAGTCCGTGGGAATCGAGCATCGGCCTGATGGAAAAGGCCGGCACGTTGCTCGATCCGGGCGCTCCGCTTTATCTCTATGGTCCCTATTTGCGCGATGATGTCGAAACCGCGCCGGGTAATATGGCTTTCGAACGCAGCCTGAAAAGCCGTGGCCTGAGATGGGGCTTGCGCGATGTCGCCGACATGGATGCGCTGGCGGCAAATAATGGATTCCGCCGCGAGAGCCTGATCGAGATGCCCGCCAACAATCTTTCGCTGGTCTATCGAAAAATTTGAAGTCCCTCTTTTTAGAAGGAGGCACCAAAATCTGTTGCTCTTGCCATGTCTTAACTGTCCGATTAACAGGGTTTGATAAAGTTATAGGAGCAGGCAATGACAGAGACGCGCAGATGCATGGGATCATCCATCGCCCATTGGGCAAAAAACACGCCTGACAATATCGCGATTGACGACTCCGACGGTCTCGTCAGTTACGCGGAACTGGACAGGCGCGTCACCGCTTATGCCCAGGCGCTTACCGGTGCCGGACTGAAACAGGGCGACCGTATTTGCTGGCTGGGCAAGAATAGCGGGATTTATTTCACCCTGTTCGCGGCTGCCAGCCGCGCCGGCATGGTCATTGCGCCGGTTGGCTGGCGTCTGGCTGTACCGGAAGTGGCTTATGTATTGAAAGACACGCGGACGCCGCTGCTGATCTGCGAACCGGACTTTGCCGAAATCGCCAAGCAGGCCGCGCAGGAAGCGGGCCATGAACCCATGATTATTTGCACCAAGCCCGGCACCGACCTGCCGACTCTGGCTGATTTTGTCGCCGATACGACGCCCGGTGATCTGCCCCAGTGCGATCCGGCGGACGGCGTGCTGCAACTCTACACCTCCGGCACCACCGGCAATCCCAAGGGCGCGGTGCTGTCCAGCGACAATCTGTTCAAGCTGCGGCCTCTGGTCGAGGACCATCCCGATCATGCGTGGATTGATCTGAAGCCGGGTGACAGTACGCTCGCGGTCATGCCCTGTGCGCATATCGCCGGTTCCGGCATCGGCCCGATTGCCTTTTACAATGGCGCGACGATGATGGTCATTCCCGAATTTCACCCTGACCATGTGCTCGATTGCATCGACAAGGGGCTCAACCAGTTTTTCCTCGTGCCGACCGCGCTGCAGATGCTGGTCAACTGGCCGCGCGCGAATGACACAGATTTTTCCAGTGTCCGCGCGATTACCTATGGCGCTGCGCCAATCCCGCTGGAACTGCTTCGCCAGTGCATGCAGACCATGCCGCAGGTCCTGTTCTGTCAGCAATATGGGATGACCGAGACGACGGGAACCATCTGCATCCTGCCGCCCGAGGATCATGATCCCGATGGCAACGAACGGATGCGCGGCATCGGCATCCCGCTGCCCAGCGTCGAGATGAAGATTGTTGACGAAAACCGGCAGGAAGTTCCGCCCGGAACGATCGGAGAAATCGCCACACGATCCGGTCTCAACATGCTGCATTATTACGATAATCCGGAGAAGACGGCCGAGACGGTCGACGCCGACGGCTGGCTCTATACCGGCGACGCGGCGGTGATGGATGAAGACGGCTATTTCTATATCAAGGACCGGGTCAAGGACATGATCATCTCCGGTGCCGAGAATATTTATCCGGCGGAAGTGGAAAATGCGATCTTCGGCCACCCGCAGGTCAACGAAGTCGCAGTGATCGGTATCCCGGACGCAAAATGGGGAGAAGCGGTCAAGGCCGTAGTTTCACCCAAGCCGGACGCGGGCGAAGTCGACACCGACAGCATTATCGCCTGGGCGAGGGAACGGATCGCCGGGTTCAAGGTGCCGAAGACCGTCGACGTGATCCCGGAATTGCCGAGAAACGCGTCGGGCAAGATATTGCGGCGTGAGTTGCGCGCGCCTTACTGGGAAGGTCAGGAACGCGGGGTGAGTTGACGAAACATCCGAAGCAAGGGGCCGCGATCAATGTCTGCTCCGGGCGTCGGCTGATCGACGTCGCAATTTAATTTCAGTTGGGAAAATGGTGTGGCGCAATGCGCCGCAAGCACGGGATATATTTATGATAAACAAAGAAAAAATAAAGGAAGCAAGCAATCGGCGAGCGCCCAAGTTCATCAGCATGCTCGGCGGGAAACTGGTTGATTTCGATACCGAAAGAAGCGCTTGCACATTCGAATTCAATATCGGGAAAGATTTCTGCCATTCCATCGACGTTGTCCAGGGCGGCTTTGTTACTGCCATGCTGGATATCGCCATGAGCCATGCAATGTTTTTACACGATCCCGATGTTGCCGGCATCTCATCTCTCGAGATTAAAACCAGCTATCTGGAACCAACCCGCGCCGGCAAATTACGGGTGGAAGGCTGGTCGATAAAGGAAGGCTATAAAATTGCCTTTATGGAAGGCCATATTTACAACGAAGACAATGTGTTGACGGCGACAGCCAGCACGGTCAGCAAAATAGGAAGAGTGGCTCGGGGGTGAGCCACTTGCCTTGCAGATAGCTACCAAGACGCAAAGGCAATCGCACGACGGGGCCCAAGGGGGATCCGCAATTCTTCTAGAACCAGAACCGGACGCCCACCACATAATGGGTGACGTTCGCATCCTCTCCGGCATGCCGCGCGAAATCGCGGCTGCCGCCGAGTTTCCATTCCTGCCCGAGACCAATATATGGCGCAAATTCCCGCGCCATCTCGTAGCGCAGGCGCAGGCCAAGCTCGATATTGTCCACGCCGGAGCCGATGCCAAGTTCCGGGATATTTTGCGCCGACAGGTTCACCTCTGCGCGGGGTTGCAGGATCAGGCGCTGGCTGAGGCGTTGGTCATATTCCGCTTCGATCCGTGCGGTCAGGTCGCCCTTGCTTGACAGGAAAGCGGCGGCATCGACTTCGAACATATAGGGCATCAGGCCCTGCACACCGATCACCGCTTGGGTATGGGCCGGGCCGGTCAGGTCCTGCCGGACGCCAGCCTGAATATCGAAAAAGGGTGCGATGGCGCGGCTGTAGAGCGCCTGTATTTCGGCGCTTTCCAGCGGTTCGCCAAAACTGCCTTCGCCTTCGCTCTTGAACCAGAATTTGTCGAGGTCGCCGCCATAATAGCCCTGCACGTCCCAGAGATAGCCGTCATCGCCCTGGCGCGCGCGATATTCCAGACGGTCGCCCTGAAACCAGAAGAGTGGCATATTACCATGCTCCCGATAGAGCGCTTCACGGGCCGGACGCATGGCATCGGCGCCCCAGATCGCGTCCGCCGCGTTGGGCGG
>CAJQNR010000132.1 GCA_905479715.1 uncultured Sphingorhabdus sp. | reverse complement strand
CACTTCGGGACGGTTGATCACCGGCGTTGTCGCGATACCGCCCAAGGGGCCGAGCGATGTCAGGGTCAGGGTCGATCCGCTCAGTTCCTTCGCCGTCGCGCTGCCATCGCGGGCAGCGGCCGCCAGCCTGCCGATTTCCGACGCCAGTTGCCAGATATTGAGATCCTGTGCGTTGCGCAGCACCGGCACCATCAGGCCCTGGTTGGTCTGGGTCGCCATGCCGAGATGAACGGCGCCGTGCCGTGTGACAAAACCCGCTTCATCATCATAGGTCGCATTGAGCATCGGAAAATCGCGCAATGCCTTGCAGATCGCCGCAATCATCAGCGGCAGGATCGTCAGCTTCGCCCGCTCGCCGCGATTGGCGTTGAGATCGGCGCGCATATCCTCAATCTCGGTCATGTCGATTTCGTCAACATAGGAGAAATGCGGAATATTCCGTTTCGAATCTGCCATGTTCTGGGCGATTTTGCGCCGCATTCCGATGACTTTGATCGTCTCGTCGTCCCGTTTCTGCACGGCAGCCGACGGGCGATATCCCTGCCCCGAACCATAGTTCAGAAAAGCGTCCAGATCGCTGTGGCGGATATGGTCTCCCTGCGCTTTGACCTGACTCAGGTCGACGCCGAGATCGGCCGCCCGCTTGCGGACGGCCGGCGAAGCGAGCACCTTTTGCCCGCTATTTTCAGACGGCATGACAGCCGCGTCAGATGTCCTACCCGTGTCTTCCTCAGACTCTTTCTCAACTGTTGGATTTTCAGACGAAGGGATAGTTTCTCTTTTATTTTCAATGGCTTGTCCTGACGCCAAGGCTTCAGACTTCGCTGGTTCAGCCGCATTGGCAACCGTATCGGATGCTTCCAAATCTTCCAATTTGTCGACACTGACGTCACCCGCCACCTCGATCTCGACCAGCATCGACCCGATCGCGATAATATCGCCTTCCTCGCCCGCCAGAGCGCTAATCGTTCCCGATACCGGCGCTTCCATTTCGACCGTCGCCTTGTCGGTCATGACGTCGGCAATCTGGTCATCCTCCGCGACAACATCGCCAACTTTGACATGCCATTTGACGATTTCCGCCTCGGCAATACCCTCGCCAATGTCCGGCAGATTGAATGTATATTTGCTCATGATTTCAAACCCCTGACAATTTTTTCCAGCGCTTCGCCAATCCGCACCGGTCCCGGAAAATAGGCCCATTCGAGACTATGCGGATAAGGCGTATCAAATCCGGTGACCCGCTCGATCGGCGCTTCAAGATGATAGAAACAGCGTTCCTGCACCAAAGCCGACAGCTCCGCGCCAAAGCCGCTGGTCCGGGTTGCTTCGTGCACGATCAGGCAGCGGCCGGTTTTCCTGACCGATTCCTCGATCGTCTCGATATCGACCGGCACCAATGTGCGCAGGTCAATAACCTCGGCATTTATGCCATGTTCCTCGACCACCGCCTTGGCGACATGGACCATCGTGCCATAGGCAAGAACCGTCACCGCATCGCCTTCGCGCACGATCTTCGCCTTGCCCAGCGGCACAGTATAATGGCCCTCCGGTACTTCGGCTTCGGGGAATTTGGACCAGGGCGAAACCGGATTGTCATAATAGCCGGTAAACGGGCCATTGTAGATCCGCTTCGGCTCGAGAAAGAGCACCGGATCATTATCCTCGATCGAGGCAATCAACAGGCCCTTTGCATCATAAGGCGTCGACGGGATCACCGTCTTCAAACCCGACACGTGGGTGAACATCGCCTCCGGCGACTGGCTATGCGTCTGCCCGCCAAAAATCCCGCCGCCGACGGGGGTTCGAACGGTCATCGGCGCGGTAAATTCACCCGCTGAACGATAGCGCAACCGCGCCGCTTCGGAGATCAGCTGATCCATGCCGGGATAGATATAATCGGCGAACTGGATTTCCGGCACCGGCCGCAAACCATAAGCGCACATGCCCACGGCAGCGCCAATGATGCCGCATTCGGAGATTGGCGTATCAAAGCAGCGCGTCTTGCCGAATTTCTCCTGCAGGCCGGCGGTCGCGCGGAACACGCCGCCGAAATAGCCGACATCTTCGCCCATGATCACGACATTCTCGTCGCGCTGCATCATCGTCTCGAGGCCGCTGTTGATGGCCTCTATCATGTTCATGACGGCCATTTGATTTCCCGTTCCTTGTTTGCCTGTTCGGCCTGTTCCCTGAGATGCCACGGCATTTCCTCGAACACGTCCTGAAACATGGTTTCAAACGGCTGGTGCAGGCCGTGGCCCAATATGCCGTTTTTGGCCGCTTCCTGAACCGCGCCCTTGACCGCCTCGAGACACTCCGCGTCCAGCTGTTCCTGCTGCTCGGCGCTCCACACACCGCGATGGATCAGATGGCGCTTGAGCCGCATGATCGGATCACCCAGCGGCCATTCTTCCCGCTCCTGTGCGCTGCGATAGGCTGTCGGGTCATCCGACGTACTATGGGCTTCTGCGCGATAGGTAAAATGTTCGATCAGCGTCGGTCCCTGGTTGGTCCGCGCGCGTTCTGCCGCCCAGCTTGTCGCAGCATAGACCGCCAGCGGATCATTGCCGTCGACACGCAGGGCGGCGATACCATAGCCGACACCCCGCGCCGCAAAAGTGGTCCGTTCCGCCCCTGCAAAACCGGAAAAGGACGAAATTGCCCACTGATTGTTGACGATATTCATGATTACCGGCGCATTATAGACCGCCGCAAAGGTCATCGCCGCGTGGAAATCACCCTCGGCAGTCGATCCCTCGCCGCACCAAACCGCTGCAATCCGGTTGTCACCCTTGCTGGCGCTGGCCATAGCCCAGCCCACCGCCTGTGGATATTGCGTGGTCAAATTACCCGACACGGTGAAGAAATTCAGCTCGCGCGAACTGTACATAATCGGCAGCTGGCGGCCCTTGAGCTTGTCAGCCTTGTTCGAGAAAATCTGGTTGACCATCTCGATCATCGGATAGCCACGCACGAACAATATGCCCTGCTGGCGATAGCTCGGAAAGCACATATCGTCGGCGTCCAAGGCCATGGCAGCGGCAACCGATGTCGCCTCCTCGCCGGTACATTTCATGTAGAAGCTGGTTTTCCCCTGACGCTGCTGGCGATGAAGCCGGTCATCAAAAGTGCGCACCTGCACCATCGTACGGAGCATCTTGAGCAATATTTCGTCATCCAGCTTGGGGTCCCATGGGCCGACCGCCTGATGATCGTCATCGAGCACGCGGACCATGTCATAGACCATGTCGCGCATATCCTTGGGCGTGCTATTTATATCCGGTCGCGCCTGCGCACCAGCCTTAGGGATTTCCAGATCGCTATAATCCACCACATCGCCCGGTCGGAATTGGGGTTCCGGGATATGCAAAGTCAGCGGCGGCAAATTGCTTTTCCGATTGTCATCAACCATCCAAACTCTCCTGCTGCACCGCAACGCTGCGGTGCGATATTTATTTCAATCGGTTGTTATATTATTTCATCTTCGCATAAAGGTCAATATCTCTGTCCTATGCTGAAGCACGAAAAAAAGGGGAGCAATTGAATGCCCCCCTGTTCCTGTTATCTCGGAAGATATCGCTGTCTAGAAGCGCAGAGCCATATTCATCATCGCGCGATCATCACGATAAATTTGCTGCCCGAGCCGGCTCTCAACCGCAGCGCCAAAGCTCAAATCGCCCTTCGTAAAGCTGAATCCGCCTTTGATCTCGCCATAAGACGCATCCTGCAAACCGATGGGCAATAGCAGCGATACATTTTCGGCATCCAGGAAGCGGACACGGAAGTTCGTGTCATTCCCGGAAACCCGGTTCACATAGTCAAGCTTCATTGCGGGCTGGAACGACCATCCCGATGCGAAACCCAATTTGGTGCTGCCCGATATTTTCAAACCAACCTTGGCTTCCAACCCCGAGCGGCTGATCTCATCCACCGCCAGCGCCAGACTACCGGCGCTGTCGCGGAAACCGTCTACAGCATAGGATGAATAGCCAATGCTGGCCCGCGGCGTCAGCATCAAGCCATCAACATCAATATTATAGCCAGCTTCGATCTCGCTCGCAAATGCCAGAGAATTGGTATTCAGGTTGCTGGTCGAAAGCCCAGCCGTGATCCGGCTGCTGGAGTCGATCTTTGAATAAGCCATGGAAGCCTGGCCACCGATGTAGAAATTTCCACCAAGGCGATAATTGCCGTAAACCGACGCCTGGTTTGTTTCTACATTGGCAACACTGCCGCCGACCTCCTGCACACCATTGGCATAGCCGAAGGCCGTACCAAATGTGGTATGATCGTTCAGGCCGTATTCCAGACCCATCGCGATATGCCAGCTACCCTGTTCTACCCCGCTATTATTGTCCGAAAATGCCAGCGATGACTGCGCAAATCCGGCGGACATGAAACCGCTCATATTCTCCGGCAGTGCTACAGCGTCCCAACTGGAAGACTGATAGTTTTTGGCAAAACTGATCTGCGAGGCTGTGCTACCGATCATCTGACGACGACCGTCGAAGACCTCGGGCGCACCGACAATCTGGATTTTGCCCGCAACGCCCTGCCCAGAGCCGAGCAAGGACAGGCGATCCGAAACCAAAGTCCGCATCGTCGAGCTTTGCCTTTCATCCAAAGTGGTTGTCCGGCCTGCTTGGGAGGCTGACAGGCTCTGGAAGGTCGCATTCAGTTCGGGCGCTTCCATAACATCAATCAAACCGTAGATATTGGCGAGATCAGTATAGGAACGACCACGCGCACTATCCAATGCATTGCCGAATGCCAGTGAGAAGGGGTTGGTAATACCGCTGCTCCGGAAGAAATCCGAGAAACGGATAACCCGCATTCTCGCGACAACATTGTTCGAACCGTAACTCAGCTCCGGATAGAGAACGCCGATCCTGCCGACCACATTATCAAACGTATT
>CAJQNR010000131.1 GCA_905479715.1 uncultured Sphingorhabdus sp. | reverse complement strand
CGCCAATTTGGACTCAACAACTTCCAGTTTTGGTTCGCCAAACTCAAATGTGAGAAAACTACCATGGCCCTTCTTGACTCCCCAAGCAGGTAGGTTGAGCATAGGAGCGACAAAGACATCAACGGGATTGATTGGTAGTTTGTGACTCTTCATTCGTGACTTCTACCTATATTTTAGACGTCCGCAATTGGGAACAGCTAGTGGTGACCTGAACGACGCCAACTGGGGCGGAAGCGGAATGGCAGCTTCAGCATATTTTTTATCGAACAACCTAGATCAGCCCCAGTTTCACAAGTTCATCATTGGCAAACACCCGCCGGTCGGCCGGGTCCGGCATCACTTGTGCCTGGGCCCATTTCCAGTCGGCGAAATTCTGCTCATAATCCCGCTTCACCCGCCGTTCGTCGAGATTGTTGGTTTTCCCCCAGTGGCGGGTGAAGGCGATGCCGGCATCGTCGAGTGCTTCGACCACCTTCTTGTAGCCCTGATGGCTGGATTCAACATTCGGCCCGTCAAAGTCGATGACGACATTGTCCGGCCAGTGCGCGGGTGCGAGCAGGCCTTTGGCCTTGTGGACGAAGCGCAGGGTCACGACCGTGCCCCCTCCCCCGCGCCGGAAACTATCGATAATCAAATCAAAGGCTTCACTAAGCTTGCTACGAGCCATAGTTACCGATCCGTTGAACAGGCTGGCAATCGGCGCATGTTCCTCGGTGGTATGGCCCCAGGTGGCTATCGCCGGCGGATCATCGACATCGCGATTGTTCGGATAGGCCTGTTCCATCGCCAGTTGCAGGATTTCACCCTTGAACCAGTCGCTTTCCGCCATCGCCTTGCCGAGCAGGGTCAGCGCGTCATAGCCGGCGCCCATGTCTCCCGGCGGTGGTGGCAGGATGCCGGGGTCATAGGGACGCTTGTAGAGAAAGCGCAGCAGGCATTTTTTGTCGAAAGGATCGAAAGGATTCATGATAAGCTGCTGAAAATACGGCTCTTCATGCAATCCATATTCGCAGGAAAATTTCTTGAACTCGCCGCGGCAGAGCCAGTCGATATGCTCGCGCCTTATCTTCACTGCCTTCTGGATATTCTGCACCATATAGATCGGATCGGTCTCGATCAGCATCGCGGTGACAAAGCCCATCGCGCCGACATGAATCTGGGCGGCGGCAAATATCCGGTCATCGCGGATGATCTCCGAGCCGGTCTGGGCAATGAAGCCATCGGACAGCACGGCTTTTTCCGGCGATATCCACAATATCCGTTCCGGCGTCACCAATTGTATGGCCCGGACATGGTCCTGAATCCCGCCCGCCTGCCAGACGCTGCCATGGGTTCCGGTGGCGCAGGCGCCGGCAAAGCTCTGGCCGTTGCTGGCGCCGCCGGTGCGCAGCGACCGGCCCAGTTCCTCGGCACTTTCGTAGACTTCATCGACCGTCGCACCGGCTTGCACCAGCAGCAGCGCTTCGGCACCCACATCGCAATCCTCATGCAGGTCCTTGGCCGAAAGCTTGAAGGTCCGGTTGAGCCGCAAGGTCTCGACCAGCCAGCCGTCCTCGACCACATTGATCGGCGATGGCGACCAGCCCGCGCCGATTGGCCGCACCGGTATCTGATATTGTTTCGCTTCCCTGAGCAGCGCCAGCACCGTTTCCGCCACGCCCCTGAGATGGGCCCGGCCATTGGGCTGCTCCCCGTTTGCCAGTTCGATCCGGTCTTTCAGATTGCAGGCGCAGGTTTTGTGATAATTGGACCAGACCTGGTGGCCGAGATGGATAACCCGCGCCATCAGGCGTCTCCCACATCATGGTCGCCGGCATAGCAGCGATAGGCAATGCTGACCGTCCGGACGAAGCCGAAGGTCAGCAGGCAGACGAGAATCGCCTTTCGGGTCATGAAAAACCGCATATCGTTAATACCCAGCCGCGAACAATCGTCGACCTGCAGGGATCGACCGCGCCGCGAGGCAAAGCCCCAGGCCAATATCGTGATTTCGATCGTCTTTCCGCCAATCGGTCGCGGATCGGCAACCGCCAGACAGGCGTCACCGCAAAGTGCCATCGCCTGTCCGAGCAACAGCAGCGCCAATATGGCGATTGGAACCAGTGACCAGGATGCCATGATTTACCCCCCATTTTTATTCGGTATCGACGAATTGTTTGCGGGATGACCCGCCCGCTGTATAGGACAAAAATGCACATCCATAATTTGCTGACCGACAATCAGGACATCGCTGACATCTGCGCACGCTTTTCGACCGCAGATTTCGTTACAGTTGATACAGAATTCATGCGCGAGAATACCTATTGGCCTATTCTCTGCCTCATTCAGATTTCCGACGGAAAGGAAGCGGCGGCGATTGACCCGCTGGCCAAGGGCGTCGATCTTGATCCGCTTCTCGACCTGCTGGTCAACAATGAAAATGTCCTCAAGATTTTCCACGCCGGCGGACAGGATGTGGAAATCATCCACAATCTGACCGGCAAGACCCCGCATCCCATTTTCGACACCCAGATCGCGGCGATGGCCATCGGCCAGAGCGAACAGATCGGCTATGCCAATCTCGTCGACAGCTGGCTGGGCATTACGCTCGACAAGGGCGCGCGGTTCACCGACTGGTCGCGCCGCCCGCTCAATACCCGCCAACTGGAATATGCGGTGGCCGACGTCACCCATCTCGCCAAGATTTTCCCGATGATGCTGGACAAATTGCGCGAGACCGGTCGGGGCATGTGGATCAACGCCGAGATGGAAAAGCTCGCCGATCCCGACAATTATGTCAATGATCCGGAAAAGGCGTGGCTGCGGGTCAAGTCACAGGGGCGCAATCTGGAGATGCTGGGCCGGCTGAAGGCGATAGCGGCGTGGCGGGAAACCGAAGCCCAGTCCAAGGATCTCCCGCGCGGACGGATCATGCGCGACGAAACGCTGGCGGATATCGCCGCCCACCCGCCTCAGGATCAGAACAAGCTGGGACAGGTTCGCGGCCTCTCGGCAGGCTGGAAAAATAACGATATCGGCGCCCGCCTGATGGACGTCATCAAGCAGGCGAAGCCGCTGTCACGGGACGACCTGCCGCTCAAAACCGGTCGGCGCCCCAAAAATGGCAAGTCCAACGCGCTGGTGACTGACTTGCTCAAGCTGTTGCTCAAAATCCGTTCGGCGGAAATGAATGTCGCCGCCCGCCTGCTCGCCCGCGCCGACGATCTGGAAAGCATCGTCGCCGGAGAACGGGAAGGTGTGCCGCTGCTCGAGGGCTGGCGCTACGAAGAATTTGGCCGCGATGCCCTCGATCTGGTCGAAGGGCGAGTGAGCTTCACGGTCAAGGACGGAAAATTGAAAATGACCCACCAGCAGGAAGGTGACGTCGCAGAAGACAAATAGCCGGGGTCAGCCCCTGTCAAACACCGGTCATAACCGGTTCCAGACCCATCATGTTTGCGAGATGGCCATGGCGCTTGGCCACCGCATCACCGTAAAGATCGGTCAAATCACCGGCCATGGTCAGTTCCAGCTTTTTGCCGGTTTTCCGGATGGCGGTCCGTTCCAGAGGGTTGCGGGTTCCGCCGCTGAGCCGCTGCCCCAAGCGCATCGCAAGCCCCCAGCAGATGGCACGCTTCGTCGCCTGTTCGTCCGCCAGCTTTCCACCACCAACGAAAATACGGTTGCCGCCGCCGAAGCTGGTAAACAGCGCCTGCCCGAGCATTTCGCGTTCCGGTCCACTAATCGCGACCCAGTTACCGTGCAAGCCGATTTCCAGCCCACGCTCTGCCCGAAAATTGGGATTCGCCCGCCACGCAACATCGCCCAGATTGCAGGCGGCCTGACGAATACGGTGCCATTCGACCGGATCATCGGAAAAAATATCGCCAATCCACTCACCGAGCAATTTGCTGTTTGCAGGAAAACGCGCCTGCGCCGCGCCGGCATCTTCCGTCGCCAGCAACAGCGGATCCCGCGCCGCCTCCTGCTTGCTGACATTCTGGAACAACAGGCCTTCGCGCACGCCATAGGCAGAGACAACCAGCTTGCTGCTGTTCAGATAGCGCACCAGCATCGACAAAAGCCATGCGGCATCATTCAACGTCGGTATGCGCGAGGAGGACAGACCGGGCACGCTCTTGAGCTTGTCCTTGTTCAAACGGGCCAACCGGCTGACCAGCCGCTGCGCGCGACGCGGTTCCATTTCGTAATTGTGAATGACCGGGAGCGGGTATTTGCTGTCGGACATATCGAGCCGGGCGAGCGAACGCCACGAACCGCCAACCAGATAGAATGGCAGTTGCTGCGCCTGCTTCTCCCATCCGGTTTTCTTCAGCATCTTGCGCACCTGCGCCTTCAAATTGTCATTGCCCTTGGCACGCAGGTCCGCGACTCTGAGCACACCCAGCGGGAAGGAAAAACGCTCCTGCACCTGGCCCCGGTCGACCATCGCCAGTTCCAGGCTGCCACCACCCAGATCGCCGACGATGCCGGTAGCATCGGGTATGCCGGAAATAACCCCGAGCGCGGCAAGCTCCGCCTCCTGCTCGCCTTGCAACACCGCGACATCATAGCCAATCGCGCTTGCAGCCTCCAGCAGTTCGCCGCCGTTGCTGGCATCACGCACCGCAGCCGTGGCGAAGCTCATGATGCTGTCGACCTCCATGTCCGTGCAGAGACGATGAAACCGCTTCAGGCCGCGCACCGCTAGCTGCAGCGAATCCTTGCCAATCGCACCGGTGGTCGCCAGTTCCTTTCCCAGCCCCGCCATGACCTTTTCATTGAACAGGATAGCGGGAACCCGTGCCGGCCCCTGATACACAACCAGACGGATGGAATTCGAACCGATATCAACAATTGCCGTACGCCGGCTGGCTTGCCTTTTTCTCGCATGCACGGAAGGAGGCAATATTGCTTTTTGTACGAAAATGTCGGTCACGCTTTTTCCTTGCGGCGGCGCAAACTGAGGCGGGGAACGGCGTTGCTTTTCTTGAGCGCCTTGCCGCGTCCGGAGAGCGACGGATTGGTCATGAAATAGCGATGCAGGTTGAACGGCTTGTCCGACGGCTTGACCCTCGTGTAGCTGCCGTCCGCATTCAGTTCCCAGCTCTGTTCGTCATCGATCAAATTGGCGACCATGACCTGATCCAATATCTGGTCATGGACGGTCGGGTTGAGAATCGGCATCATATATTCAACCCGCCGGTCCAGATTGCGCGGCATCCAGTCGGCCGACGAAATATAGAGTTTTGCACCATCATTGGGCAAATCCTCGCCATTGCCAAAGGCCCAGATACGGCTGTGCTCCAGAAAACGGCCGACGACCGATTTCACCCTGATATGATCCGACATGCCCGGCACATGCGGCCGCAGGCAGCAGATACCCCGGACCACGAGATCAATTTCGACGCCGGCATTGCTCGCCTGATACAGTTTTTCGATCAGCGCCGGATCAACCAGCGAATTCATCTTCGCCCAGATCATGCCCTGCTTGCCGGCACGGACGTTGGCAATTTCCTGATCAATCAGGCCCATCAGATCCTTGCGCATATTGCGCGGCGACATGGAGATCAGCTCCAGTTCCTTGGGTTCGACATAGCCGGTGATATAGTTGAACAATTGTGCCGCATCGCGCGCGGCGCGCGGATCAGCGGTGAAGAAGCTGAGATCGGTATAGATTTTGGCGGTAATCGGATGATAATTGCCGGTGCCGAAATGGCAGTAGGTGCGATAACCTTCCTGCTCCTTGCGTACGACCATCGATATTTTCGCGTGGGTTTTCCACTCGATGAACCCGTACACCACTTGCACGCCGGCCCGTTCCAGTGCGCTTGCCCAGTATAGATTCTGCTCCTCGTCGAAGCGCGCCTTGAGTTCGACGATTGCGGTTACCGATTTTCCGGCCTCGGCAGCGTCGATCAGCGCCCGAATGATGGCGGATTGCTTGCCGGCGCGATAAAGCGTCTGCTTGATCGCCACGACATCCGGGTCCGCGGCGGCCTGCCGCAAAAATTCAATCACCACCTCGAATGATTCATAAGGGTGATGGACCAGAATATCCTTGTCGCGGATAGCCGCAAAACAGTCGCCCCCATGTTCGCGAATGCGCTCCGGAAAACGCGGACTATATGGCGTGAACTTCAGATCCGGGCGGTCTTCTTCCACCAGAATTTCAAGATCACTGACGCCAACCAGCCCGTTGATCCGGCTTTCGGTGGCGCCGTTATGCAGGAGATTTTCGCGCAGCATGGCAACCACCGGCTCGGCGAGCTTCGGGCCCATTTCGAGCCGGATCACGTCACCGCGGCGGCGGCGTTTGATCGCGCTGCGGAAATAGCGCACGAGGTCCTCGGCCTCTTCTTCCACTTCGATATCGCTGTCGCGGATGATCCGGAACAGACCACTGCTTTTGACGGTATAGCCGGGAAAGAGAATGTCGGAAAATTCCTGGATCGCGGTCTCGATAGAAACGTAGATGGCCGCTTCACCCGGCAAGCGAATGAAGCGCGGGAGACCGGAAGGAATCATCACCAGTTCCCGTATCCCCTGATTATCCGATTCCCGGACGAGATCGAACACCAGACTCAATCCCTTGTTGGGAATGAACGGAAAGGGATGGGCCGGATCGAGCGCTTGCGGCGTCAGCACCGGGAATATCTGGTCGAGAAAATGCTGCCTCAGCCAGGCTTTGGAATCATCGGCAAGTTCATCAATCGGCGAAACGAGAATGTCCTCCTCCGCCAGGGTTTTCGACAAGGCCGACCAAACCCGCTGCTGATGTTCGAGCAACGCATCGACGCGGATCGCGATGGCCTCCAGTTGTTGGGTCGGGGTCAGGCCATCGGCCGAACGTTCTTCGATTTTCTGACGATATTGCCCCACCAGCCCGGCCAGGCGGACCATGAAAAATTCATCGAGATTGCTGCCGGAAATGGACAGGAAGCGTAGCCGTTCGAGTAGCGGATGCGCGGTATTTTCCGCCTCTTCGATAACCCGTTCGTTGAAACCCAGCCAGCTTATTTCGCGATTGAAATAGCGCTTGTTGCCATCTTCCAGCAATGCGCCGGGCCCCTCGCTTTTTGGTATCATGTCGGCGTCGCGCGATTCTGCAGCAGGATCATCCATCGGTTATATTTCCACCTTTGCATCGCCAGCATCAAAAAATCCGAGCGCGGATTTCGCGATTGCCAGATTTATCGGCTTTTTGGTCTCGATCGCAAGCGCATCCATTTTTTTCGCCAATTGTCTTACCATTGCGTAGGACCGGGTCATCCGCTTTTCCAGATAGCGCAGGACATCTTCGGATATGGTTAATCCACGCAAGGCGAAATATTTCTGAAAAAGCCCGTCGATCATGGCCTGATCGGGCGGACCGATTTCCAGATGCAGCGATGCGGCGAGACGGGATTTCAGGTCGGGCAGCAAAACGCCCCAATCGGCAACCGGCTTTTCCGATACCAGCAGCAGCGGCTTTTTCTCGCTGTTCGCGCGATTCCAGAGATGGAATATGTCGGTATCTTCCTGTTCGGCGGCATCATCGAGATACAAGCCCTGACTCTCCGCTTCAAACACGGTCGCCATGGTTGTTTTGCCGGAAGCTTCGGGACCGACCAGAATCATCGTGTGATGGGACCAGTCAGTCCAATTTTGCAACTGCCGGTGCACCTCGGCATTGGCATCGGTCACCAGATATCCGCGCTGTTCCGCCGACGGGCTTTGTTCAAGAGGGAGAGCAATCTGACTCACGATCTTGCTTCCCTACTGGCCGGAACGACTGATGCGCAAGGCGCCCGCTCCTTGTTGTACCTGCCAGCCCTGCGCCCGCAGCGCCTGGGCAAGAGCGGCAATATCGCCCCGATAGGACACGCTCATGACCGAAACCCCGCCGAGCGCGAGGCTCGATGTGGATGCAGCGGTTACCCCGGGGATCGAGCGCACCGACGATTCGCCGCGGCTCACCGCGCCGACATCCGGCGTATCAAATTGCAAGGCAATGCTGGTGGCTGCTGCCTGCGGCGCTACCGGCGTTTCACCGGAAGTTTCGGACCCTCCGGTGACGACGACGGCGTCCGGCGATTCGCTGGCAGCACCGCCGGTCACCGAATCGTCATCAAGATCGAAATCGTCAAGATCCAGATCATCAATATTGAACGGATCCTCGATGATCAGCGATTTGTCGGTTTTCAAGACACCGCGCGACAGGGCGCTGGCATAGATATTGTCCAGCTTTACGATGCCCTGATCAAGCATCTTGGGAATATCCTCGCTACGGTCCACTTTCAGCGTAAAACTGTCGATATATTTGTTATCGGGGCCATATCGGGCAGTAAAGCGCGCCTTAACCGGGCCACCGGGATATTCGTAGGTCAACCGGACGATCGGGATGATAACATCCGCCGCGCCGAACTGATCCAGTATATTGCGCCACCAGCGGCGACTCGGGCGACTGGCCTGCCCGGCGGTCATCACCAGCGATTCGCTGTCCGATCCGTAAGGACGGACATAATCAATCACGCTTTCGCCCGAGCGGAAACGCGCCCAGGCCTTTTGCCATTCGGTGCGGTTTTCAAATACCTGCGGGGAGCCGCCGCTCCACATGATCGGCAGGACCAATAGCGGCGGAGACCGCAAACGTCTGCCGCTGACGCCCAGAATCGAGCCTGCTCTGGCGCGATCGAACATCACGCCAAGCGTTGCGATATAGCGTTTGGGTCCAATCTGTTCCTGCTCGACAATGATCGCCGACACGATCGTGTTCAGGGTGCTGTCCGAGAGGCCGGCGCTATCGCCACCTTGCTTGTTCTTGTACAACATCTTCCAGGCTTTGCGCTGTGCTTCTTCCCAGCCTTTTTTGCGGGCATCAAAGGCATTGTCGCCATGGACATCGACTTTTATGCCCGTGACCTCAAAGTCCCCGGTGCTTGCCAGCGGCGCAACACCGCGCTCCGTGCCCTCGAGCTGGGCATAGACCACCGCTGCCGCGAGCATGGTCACAACCGCGACGGTCGCAGCAATCTTGATCCTGAAGTCAGTCAAAATACTCATTTGCGCCCTTTTGACGATTATGGCGTAGAAATCCAGCCGCGAGTTGTCTAATCGCTCAAGTTATGAGTGAAAAGCAAAATGAGCCAGATTCCTACACCTATGCGAAAGCCGGTGTATCCATCGACGCGGGCAATGCCCTGATCAGGGCGATTGCGCCACTGGCCAAAGCCACGGCGCGCGCGGGTGCCAACGCCGAACTTGGCGGCTTCGGAGGATTTTTTGATCTCAAGGCAGCGGGCTATGATGACCCGCTTCTGGTCGCCGCCAATGATGGCGTGGGGACGAAGCTCAAGCTGGCGATTGACTATAACCGCCATGACACGGTCGGAATCGACCTCGTGGCAATGTGCGTCAACGACCTGATCGTGCAAGGTGCAGAGCCTTTATTCTTCCTCGACTATTTTGCCACCGGCAAGCTGGAAAACGGCATTGCCGAACGGGTTGTGGCCGGAATCGCCGAGGGCTGCAAGATCTCCGGCTGCGCGCTGATCGGCGGCGAAACCGCGGAGATGCCCGGCATGTATGCCGAGGGTGATTATGATCTTGCCGGTTTCTGCGTCGGCGCCGTGGAGCGCGACAAGGTCGTGACTGGCGCGCATGTCGCGGCTGGCGATGTCCTGCTCGGCCTCGAATCCTCCGGCGTCCATTCTAACGGCTTTTCGCTGGTTCGCCGCCTGGCGGCCGACAAGGGCTGGAAAATGGACCGCCCTGCCCTGTTCAATCCGGACATATTGCTGATCGAGGCGCTGATCGCACCGACACGAATCTATGTGAAGTCGTTGCTGCCGCTGATGCAGTCCGGCCGGATCAAGGCGCTTGCCCATATTACCGGCGGCGGTCTGCTGGAGAATATCCCGCGCGTATTGCCCGACGGACTGCACGCCCATGTCGATGCCGCAAGCTGGGACCAGCCGCGGCTGATGGCCTTCCTGCAAGCGCAGGGCAATATCGAGCCGGAGGAAATGGCGCGGACATTCAATTGCGGAATCGGGATGGTCCTGGCCGTTTCCGCCGCAGAAGCCGACGCGCTATCGGCGGACCTCGAAACGGCAGGTGAAAAAGTCCACCGGATCGGCGATGTCCGCGAAGGGACCAAAGGCTGTTCCGTAACCGGCAATCGGGGCACCTGGTCGGCAACCGACAACTGGACCGCCACCCACAATGGCTGACAAGGCCAAAATCGCGATTCTGATTTCCGGACGCGGGTCCAATATGGCGGCGTTCGTCTATGCCGCCAAATCATCCGACTGTCCCTATGACGTCGTACTGGTCGCCTCCAATGATCCCGCGGCCCCCGGGCTGCAACTGGCCGAGGCAGAGGGCATCGCCACCTTCGCCCATCCGCACAAGGGTCTGACGCGCGAAGCGCATGACCAGATCATGCATGATGCCATTGTCCGCTCCGGTGCCGAATATGTCGTGCTGGCCGGTTACATGCGGATATTGAGCGATGGATTTGTCAAAAAATGGTCGGACCGGATGCTCAACATCCATCCGAGCCTGCTGCCAAAATATAAAGGTCTCGACACCTATCAGCGCGCGATCGATGCCGGTGACAAGGTCGCGGGTTGCAGCGTGCATCTGGTCACCCCCGAGCTCGACGACGGGCCTTTACTCGCCCAGACCGAGGTGGCGATCCTGCCCGGTGATGATGCTGACACGCTGGCAAGCCGGACCCTGATTGCCGAACATCAACTCTATCCCGCAACCGTCGCCCGATATGTCACCCGCGAAGCTGATCCCGAATGGATTTTGAATCAGGTCCGCCAGCGCGCGCTGGACCTGGCCGAAACCCATGAACGGGAAAGTTTCGGTTCACCCGGCTGGCGGGTCGGCAGCGAAAAGACCGGAAAATATTTCGCCTATTTCACCCAGAAACTGCACGGCGAAGCCGGCGTCGGCCTGCTGGTCAAAACCAGTGGCCCGGACGAGCAGGCGGCGCTGATCGACGCTGACCCTGAGCTATATTATTCGCCCAAATTTTACGGCCCGTCGGGCTGGATCGCGATCCGCCTGAATAATGGTCGCACGGACTGGCAGCATATTGAACAATGGCTGTACAAGAGCTGGTGTCTGGTCGCCCCAAAGCGGCTGACCAAAATGATCGCCATCGCGGATCAATTCTAGGGGAAAATGCACCACGGGCCGGCACTCTTTGGACAACTAGGAGGAGGGATATGGTGTTGCCCAAAAAATAACGATAACCTGACTTGGCGAAAGAAGCGCCGACCCGTGATACAGATGGGCTGATAGACCGGTAGCCGGATTTCACCGATACGGACCTTTGGCCGTATCCACGGCAAATCTACATTCCGGCTTCAACCGCCAGCCGCACCATGTCCGCGGCGCTCGGCACGTCGAGCCGCTTCATCAGAATCGACCGGTGCATTTTTATCGTCCGCTCGCTGAGCCCCAGTTCGTGGGCAATCTGCTTGTTGAGCAGCCCTCTGGCAATAAATTGCAGCACCTCTCGCTGCCGTTTCGAAAGATCCTTGACCATCGCCACAGCCCGCATTCGGCGCGCCTTGGCGAGGCTCGGCACATCAGCATCTATCTCGACCTGTGATCCGAGAAAATATTCCAGTTCACCGGCATCGTCGAACAGGGGGGCGACCAGGACGGCATTTTGAAAAGCCGTGCCGTCCTTCTTGTAATTGAGGATTTCGACCAGAACGGATTTTTGCTGCTGCACCCCGCGCCGAATCTCTTCCGTCAGCCAGGGTTCGGTTGCCTCTCCTGCCAGAAACCGGCAGTTTCGACCGATAATGAATGCCCGGTCATAGCCCGTCAGCACCTCAAACGCGTCGTTAACGGCAACAATCGGATTGTCTGGCAGCCGCGGGTTGCTGACCACTGATGCGATCGGGCTTTTTTCGATCAAGGCCATGACCGAAGCCTTCGGTCTGTCCGATCCCTCGATTACAAGCTGCTCTGTGCTATTCTGATTTGGCTTGTGATCCATATTGTCATGGCTACCCGACATCTGGGGTTGAAGGCAAGCCATCGCGAGAATTGATCACCGATATGGTGCCCTTCTCGCCCAGACATGAAGTCCCTAGGCCGGAATTTCCGACACGACTCCCTGTCGACCGCGCTTTGGTCGGCTTATCGACACAGCGCCGATAATCGCGAGCAACAGCAGGACCCAGAATATCAGCGCGAAGGGGAGGTCATTGCCGAAAACAAGCCTTGCCGCGAGGGTCAGGGCCAGGACAACCGGTGTCCCGACGACAAGACCGTGCCAGGCACCCCGGAGCCGCGGCTCGTCGATCCCTCGCCGTCTGCGCTTGCCCAGCCAGATATAGATGCCCGTCGCGCAAACCGCGGTTAGGGCGATTCCGAACAGGATATAGGCGAGTTTCACCGGAAGGCCTCCGAATGATCCGAAATGCAATTGATAGGTAGAGGCTGCTGCCTGTTGTCCCAGCGGACCGTCAGACAGACCGGCAACATGCTCGAACTGGCCATCGGCGTTAAAGGCATAATATTCACCGAAAATCAGCCGTCGTTCATGCTCTCCGACGATCTGGACATGTTGCCCCCTGGTCAGCGGATCGTGAATGATCGCATAGGTCACCCGCACATCGGGATATTCGCGGGCCATATGGTCCAGCGCGCCAGCCACATCGGGAACCGCTGCCGGCCGCATATCCGCCTCGCCTTCCGCTCCGAAAATCGGGCTGTAAACCGCCTCGACGTCCCCGTCATAATCGTTCACGGCGATACCATAAGCGGTCACGCTCGCCAGTCCGATCAACGCACCGGTCAGCGCAATCGCGACCGAAAAGGGCAAGGTCCAGACGCTGAGCCGGTTGTGCCAGTCCGCCAGCCCCACGCCATTGCCGTTGCGCGCGCGCAGCCGAAAGGAATCGCGGAAGATCCGCGGGTGGGCAACCACGCCGCTGAGCGCCAGCGCCAGCATCATTACACCGAGTATGCCGACAATGGTAATTCCGACAAGGGTCGGCAGATTAAGCGTATAGTGGAGGTTGACGAGAAAATCGGACCAGGCGATTTCTTCCGGTCCGGCGATCGCGCCGTCCTGCGTCAGATGAACCGCCTGCGTGTCGGTGGTGACGGTCGTGCGCGGCAATGCTTCCACCGGAAGATGAACGTAGAGATGTGTGGTGGGTGGCTTGCCTGCCTCGCTCGCCAGAACCGCCTCCACGCCGCTTTGAACGGCCGCCGACGATATCGCAGCCATTTCCGGCATATCCGGTTGCTCGACGCGCTGAAGCTCCTGATAGAGAACCGCAACCGTCCCCGTCAGCGAGACAATGTAGAGCAGTGCACCTGCCAAAAGACCGATAGCGGCATGGACGGATAGTGACTTTTTCACCGTTCCCGGTGCGATCGTGCTGCTCATGGAAAGCTCCCGGTTGCTACGGCAGGAATGGCTGTGGCGAGAGAAACGGCGAGATAGCCGAGCTGCCCCCTGCGGCTGTCCGCCATCAGAATGAGAAAGGTCAATATTGTCCAGCCTAGCGGCGCGACAAAAAGCGCCAGCACATTGGCGTCCGCCTCAACGGCTCCGATCAGGAGCGCGGCCCAGCGCGTCGCGATGGCCAGCGCAATGGCCGCGATCATGCCGGCCAGCACGACCAGAAGAAAAGTCGCGCAGCGCCGCCCGAAATGCCAGGATTCACCCGCCTCGGGCAGCATCCCCGCGCGGTCACTGGATGCCTTGCGTCGGGCAGGAGGAGACCGCCAGGCGGCAACCGCGAGGGCGACAAAGGCCGCCCCCATTGCCCACAAGGCTATGACAGACATACCCCATGCTCCGGCCCCTGCCCAACCCGCCGCAAGCGATGCTGCGATCAGGAACCAGCCAAGGGCGTTGAGCGTTGTCGAGCGCCGGGGCCGTGACCATGAAAGCCGTAACAGGGCGATCGCGGCAATGGCACCCACGGTTCCGACAATCAAAAGAGCATTTTCCACCATCAGAACCGGTAACTGACCGTACCCATGATGTTGCGTTCGCTGCCGACAAAGCAATCGCCACGCGCGAGGCATGCCGAATAATAGCGCTTGTCGAACAGGTTGGTCGCGTTCAGCGCGAAGCTCCAGTTGGAATAGGTCAGTTCCGCCAGCGCATCGACCAGCGTGAAGGATGGTGTCAGCACGCCATCCGGATAGGCTGACCCGAATGACCGATTTTTCCCGACATGACGCACGCCGCCGCCCAGCAGGAGTGATACGTCGTTCCCCAGTGCGAAACCTTTGGTCGTCCAAAGCGAAGCGTTGAATTTCGGAACATTGTCCAGCTGTTGCCCGGTACCGGCAATCTCCGCCTCATTGTAACTGGCATTGGCGATAACCGTGAATTCACCCGGCAGCGTGACATTGCCTTCAAATTCGAGACCCTTGGAGGTCAGCGACCCGATCTGGATCTGGTCGAACGGATCGGTGGTGCTGTCGTCGGACACCGGCCGGTTGCTCTCCTTGATATGATAGCCCGTAACCGTCAGCAGGATATTGTCGACCGGGTGGAACTTGATCCCTGCCTCGAACTGGCGGCCGGACTTCGGAATGAAGGCGCTGCCGTCGCTGGCGGTACCGGCAATCGGCTCGAAGCTCTCGGTATAGCTGAAGAAGGGCGAGACGCCCTCGACGACCTCGGCGATGATCCCGGCGCGGAAGGTCGTGGCCGCATCTTCACGGGTTGCACCTCCCATGCTCTGCGCACTGGTCCAATCGCGCCGCGCACCCAGCACGATCGAGACACGATCAAAGAAGCGCATCTGGTTCTGGACATAGATGCCAAGCTGATCCTGATCGACATCCTCCGAAACATAGGTCGGGGTCGGCAGGCCACCGCCATAATCGGACAGCGCATCATAATCGATATTGTAAATATCGATCGCCTCGAAGCCAAAGCCCCCGGTTTTGTGCACGGAGTTGAAGCTGAAATCGACCCCCGCCAGCAGCGTGTGCTCGATCGCCGAACCGGTGTTGAAGTTGAACTGGACATTGTTGTCGGTGGAGAAAATTTCCATCCGTGCAATACTGCCGTCGACATAGAGCCCGATGATACGCTGGTCCGCGTCAAGATAGGGATTGGTCGGGTTGGAATAATTGTTCGGATAATGGGTAAAATAGCTCAGGTCGCTGTCGATATAGCGCGCCTTGAGGTTGAGCTTGGCGGTATCGCCGAAACGATGCTGAAACAATGCCGTCCCCTGCAGCAGGCGACCGTCATAGCGGTCCCAGCCGGGCTTGCCGACGAACAGGCTGTTCGGAAGCTGGCCGTTGGGATTGGGCAAAATCGTCCCGACCAGCGGCAGGAATTGCGAGGTCGAGCCTCCGTCGTCCTCCTGATAGAGACCGATCAGGGTGAAGTCGGTGTCCGGTGACGGCTTGAAGGTAATCGAGGGCGAGATCATCACCCGGTCATCCGGGACATAATCGGTCTGTGTATCGGCATCGCGCACCCGGGCAACAATTCGCGCGGCAACCGTGTCGCTCAGCGGACCGGTCAGGTCGAGCATCGCTTCCTTGCGGTCAAACGAGCCATAGCGCAACGAAGCCTCTCCGCTGGCTTCAAACTCGGGCCGCTTTGACACGAGATTGATAATGCCGCCTAGCGCGCCCTGCCCGAACAGCACGGATGCCGGACCGCGGACCAGTTCTACCTGATCAAAATTATAGGGGTCGGCGCGGATACTGGCATAATAGCTGAAAATATCGCGCATGCCGTCGCGGAACTGGAGCGCGTTGATTCCCCGCACAAATGCCCCGTCAACCCGGCTGTCGGGACCGTAGGGATTGGCGGTCACACCGGCAACATAGTTCAGCGTGTCGCCAATGCTGACCGCACCTTGCGCCAGATAGAGCTCGTCATCGATCACCGTGATCGGCTGCGGTGTCTCGATGATTGGCGTGTCGGTCTTGGTAGCAGTACTGCCCTCTTCCAGCGCTCCGGTCACGACGATCGTGCGCTGTTCGCCACCCTCGGCCGCGCTTTCGGCCATCGCCGGCAAGGGAGCAAGCGCGCTCGCGCACAGGATGGCCGTTTTCAGAAATCGCATGTTTTTCCCTCACAATTACAGATTGTGAAGGCCGCCTAATGCGAATCATTAGCATTTGCAATAAATAATCTTACCGGCGCTGTTACTTTCTCTACCCGGACAATGCACGGTCGCAACGGATATCAGGGAGCGCACAGGCCAGACTGTGATATCATGTTCGCCAACATGATCGCCTAGGTGCGAGCCGGTCAGTCCTTGCAGGCATCTTCCCGGGCGCGGCGCCAGCGATAGAATGTCTTCTCCGAAACGCCGACCTCGCGGCAACTTTCGCATACGCCCTGCCCCTGCTCGATCCGCTTCTGGATCGCCCGGCATTTTTCGTCTTTATTTTCGATCAAAGCCATTATCAGCCCTTGCATCTGCTGTTCAAATTGGGACCGGTCCGACCCGGCCGGTCGGCGAGACACTATACCGAAAAACGGTACAGGCCTCGCCGGGCGGGTATCGAAGCGACGATCAGTCGCTTACATCGGTCGTCCGCAGATAGGGCCGGTGCTCGGTCCATCCTTGCGGGAACAGACTTTTCGCTTCTTCATTGCTGATCGAGGGCGGGATGATCACATCCTTGCCAACCTGCCAGTCGGCGGGCGTGGCAATGCGCTTCTCGTCGCTCAATTGCAGCGCATCAATGACCCGCAGAATTTCGTCGAAATTGCGACCCACGCTCATCGGGTAGGTCATGGTCAGACGCACCTTCTTGTCAGGATCGATGATGAACACCGACCGGACCGCAGCCGTCGCGCTCTCGTCGGGGTGGATCATGTCGTATAATTTGGCAATCGACAGGTCGGCATCGGCAACGATCGGAAATTTGAGATCGGTGTTCTGCGTGTCGTTGACATCCTCAATCCATTTCCGGTGCTCTTCGGCGGTGTCGGTCGACAGACCAACCGGCTTGGTGTTGCGCTTGGCAAATTCGCCGGCAAGCTGGGCGGTGCGGCCCATTTCCGTGGTGCAGACCGGGGTGAAATCGGCCGGATGGCTGAAGAAGAATACCCAGCTGTCGCCTGCCCATTCGTGCAGACTGATTTCTCCGTTCTGGGTATCGACGGTGAAGTCGGGGGCGATGTCTCCAATATGTAAGCTCATGATTGTTCCTTTCTGATTGTCAGGAACATCTAGCGCAACAATTTCACTTACACAAATTCAATTATACACTTACACTAATCGTGTTATTGATTAAAGAGGCAATCGCTCCTGCCCTCGCAGGCTCACCGGCTCCATACCCCAGAAATCAGGGAACGACGCCCTCGACCACCGACTTCGCATTGTCGACGCGAATGGCTGCCCCGTTGATGAACTTGCTCTCGTCGGAGGCCAGAAACAGCACGGTATGGGCGATATCATCCGGTTCACCGAGCGCGCTCGGCGCCGGGCCCTCGCTCGCCGGGCGCAGATCGTCACGACCCGTGATCTTCGGCCCGATCCCTTCCACCATCGGAGTCAGGATGCCGGCGGGATGAACGCTGTTGCAGCGGATATTATACTGGTTGTTCGCACAATGAACCGCGACGCTGCGGGTCAGGCTTTCGATCGCCCCCTTGGCCATGGCATAAGCAACCACGATCGGCTCGCCGACAATCGAGGCGATCGAACACATGTTGATGATTGTCCCGCCGCCCGAGGCCTTCATCGCGGGCACGGCATATTTGCAGCCGAAAAAGGCGCCATCGGCGCTGACCGCCATGACCAGGCGATATTCCTCCGCGGTCTGCGTCTCGATCGTTCCCGGCTCAACCACGCCGGCATTATTGACCAATATGTCGAGTTGGCCATGGCGCGAGACGACGTCGGCGACGAGATCCTCCCAGCCCTGCTCATCCGCAACATCATGAAGCTGGAATTCGGCAGAACCGCCGATTTCTGCGGCTACGCGCTTGCCATTGTCGGCATCCATGTCGGTCAGGATGACGGTCGCGCCTTCGCGCGCGAACATTCGCGCATCGGCTTCCCCCAATCCTTTGGCACCGCCTGTTATTATTGCCACTTTGCCTTGCAGTCTGCCCATGCTTTATCTCCTCATCAGATACTGGTTTGAGGCTAGGACCGGAGTCAAATAATAACGACTGACAAAATTAGGAGATATCAAGAATGTACACATTGGAGCAGCTGTCGGCCCGCGAGGAAATCCGCGATGTCCTGCACCGTTATTGCAAGGGAATCGATCGCCGCGACTGGCCGCTGGTCCGGTCCTGCTTCGCCGACGACCATGTCCACAAACATGGCGATTATGAAGGACCGCCGGATGAATTCATCGGCTTTGCCAGTGACGCGCTGAAAAATATTCCCGGCACCCATCATTCGCTCGCGAATATTCATATCACCCTGTCGGACGACGGCAACAGCGCCACCACCGAAGCCAATTTTGTCGCCTATCACTATATCGAGGCGGGCAATCCGGACTTCCATGCCTGCCACGGCAGCAGCAAAGCCATCGACTGGATCGTCGCCGGCCGCTATTGCGACACGCTGGAACGACGCGATGGCAGCTGGATCATTGTCCGCCGCAACGCCGTCCACGACTGGGAACGCTCGGAAGAGGCAACCGCCGCCGCGATAACCGAAGGACATCACGCGAC
>CAJQNR010000130.1 GCA_905479715.1 uncultured Sphingorhabdus sp. | reverse complement strand
CCCGTAAGTTCCCTGCGCGGAGGACCGCCACGATCGTCGCGAGAGGAAGCGCTATCGGTCACTTCGATAAGGTCGCCTTCGATCTGGATGTCAGAAGCGGAAACCTTTCCGCCGCGGTCAACCAGTGAAAAACGCAATGTCTGTCCTTCTGCCAGACCTTTCAGGCCTGCACGCTCGACTTGGCTGATATGGACAAAAACATCTTCGCCGCCACCGTCTTGCACGATGAAGCCGAAACCCTTTTGCGCATTAAAGAATTTTACGGTGCCGGTGCTTTCGCCGACGACCTGGTCCGGCATTCCGCCACCCCGCCTGCCGCCACCCGAGTAGCTGTCTGGCCGTGTATATCGTTCAACGGGCGGGCCGCTATCACCTTGATATCCATCGAAGTTTTCGTCACCGAAGCCATCGCGCTTATCCCGGCCTCTACCTCGCCGGTTTCTGTCAAAACCCATTCTTAAATCGCCACTTTCAATTCGCCCTATCCAATAAACCCAATGTTACAGCGAACGATTTCTACAACATTGTTTCACGCGAATCTAATTGCCGCGCGGCTCAACTATATAGAAAAATGGAGTAATAAGCGAATGAAATCGGCGTTTGTGTGGCAGTATGGTCGATTCTGATTTTCAGACGGTCTCGATCAGAAAAGCCATGTTTTCGGATTGGTGATCGTTTCGTGTTTCTGGGCTTTCAATAATGCAATTACAGAGCGGACCAATATCCATATGAAAAGTGCCAGAAGAATAGGAATTCCAATCATAATGAAAGAGAGAATCACGCCAATAAAACCGACAACCAGTCCGACAATAAATGTCCTGATATGAAATTGCATATGGCTTTCTTCCCATGTCCCGGCGACCTCATCCTTCCAGACCAATGCAAGTATAAAACCAACAATCCCGGTTATTCCGATAACGAATCCTGCAATATAAAGGAGCGAAACTATTGATGCTTTGTTGAAATCGAAACCGGAAACGACAGGATCAGGTGTTTTCTCGGTCATCTTGTCAAATCTCTTATGCGCTGCATGGGTTTGATGGCGATCTGGAGGTCAATCTAAACTTGCTGTTTGGACCTCTCTGCGGCACATAGCATATCCAATGATAAGGCGCTGTCAATTTTCGTAGCCTGATATCCGGTGAAGGCATAAACCCGCGAGGGGCTGCGCCGGGACCATGGTCGGGAAAATGCAGATGTCTCAGCAGCAAAACAGACAGGCAAATAGTAATGGCAGTTTTTTTTCATGAAGAAGACCTTCCCGCTGACGTTCTCGCAGATGGTCCGGTCGCGGTGGATACCGAGACCATGGGACTCCAGACCCCGCGCGATCGTCTGTGCCTGCTACAAATATCAGACGGTCAGGGCGACGAGCATCTCGTGCGTTTCAGTCCCGATAGTGACTATGCAGCGCCCAATCTCCGAGCCATATTGGCCGATCCCAATCGATTGAAGCTTTATCATTTCGCCCGTTTTGATCTCGCGGCCATAGAGCATTATATGGGCGTGATGGCGGCTCCGGTATTCTGCACGAAAATCGCTTCCCGCCTCATCCGGACCTATACGGATCGTCATGGACTGAAAGAGCTCGTCCGTGAACTTCTTGGTCAAGACATTTCCAAGCAGCAGCAATCCAGTGATTGGGGCAATCCGCAACTCAGTGACGCCCAGCGGGAATATGCCGCATCCGACGTTCGCTTTCTACACAGATTGATGGATGAACTCGCAATCCGACTCGAACGGGAGGGCCGGACGGCTCTTGCGCAGGCTTGTTTTGAATTTTTGCCTGACCGAGTACGGCTGGATCTGGCAGGTTGGCCGGAAACGGATATTTTTGCCCATGCCTAAACGGCTGAGTCCATTGCTCAGTCGTCGTCAATATTGATTTCGGGAATATAGTGCATCCATGTCAACCGCCGCCAATATAGTCCGGACCAAGCGCCAGGAATTCGCTGCTCCGAACAGTAAGCATGACCGAAATGTGAAATTGTTGCGTTTCATCCTCCCGGCTGGCGTTGGTATATTGGGTGCGTTGCTGGCACTGGCGCCGTTCACGATGAGCGGGGAACTGAGCTTTGTTCTCGACAAGAATAGCGTGGACGTTGCCAAGGAACGGATGCGAGTCACCGAAGCGCTTTACCGGGGTGAGGACAGCCAAGGGCGCCCGTTTTCCCTGAAAGCGGGTTCAGCAGTGCAGAAAAGCTCGAGTGAAGCGATCGTGGAGTTAAAGGATCTCTCGGCCCGGATTTTGTTGCAAGACGGACCGGCGCAGATACGCGCAAATGCAGGACGCTATTATATGGCCGAGGAGAATGTCCAGGTGCCAGGACCCGTGCAGGTTGAGTCGGCCAGCGGTTATCGTCTTTCGACCAGCAATGTGACAGTTGATCTCAAGCAACGCACCTTGAAAAGCGGTGGGGCGGTCGAAGGCCGGACCAATATCGGTACATTTCGTGCCGATCAGCTCGAAGCAGACTTGACGGCACGTACTGTAGGTCTGGATGGCAATGCGAGTTTGCGGATCGAACAAAATGGATTAAGAAGACCTTAGATGAAATTGAACATTTTTCTTTCCTTTTCCGGTGGAACGGCTGTTTTGGCTTCGGGGCTATTGCTGCTCGCGGGTCCAGCGCCTGCGCAGGTGTTCGGCAGTCACAACAGCAACGCACCGGTGAATTTCAATGCTGACCGAATTGAAGTACAGGACCGGGCCGATCGTGTCGTGCTTTCGGGCGGTGTTCGGGTTGAGCAAGCCGGTCTCGTACTGAACGCGGCACGCATGACTGTTGCCTATCGGAACGCTGGCGGAATAGAGATTGACCGGATCGACGCATCCGGTGGTGTTACTGTCCGTAAAGCGGGTGACACCGCTTCGGGCAACGTCGCCATATATGATCTCAATCGACGGATTATCACCCTGCTGGGTAATGTTACCCTGACACAAGGTACAAATCGCCTGTCTGGTGGTCGCGTCATCATTGACCTTGCATCGGGACGGTCGACAATCGACGGGCGCTCGACGGCTGGTTCTGCCACCGGCACGCAAGACTCCAACGGGCGAGTCTCGGGCACGTTCACGGTACCACAGCGGAAAGACTGAAATCTCCAACAGTGTCTATGAAGCAGCAGTTTCGCTTGGGCGACCGAAGAAAGATGCTGGTTCTGATCCCGGCATCGCTTGATTTCCTTCAGGAAAGTCCATTTTCAATCAACCATGCACAAAGCTTGCCAATTTGGACAAGATTGGGGCATGCTGTTAGTCAATGAACATGATAGCCCATGAAAATGAGGACGAATAATGAACGATGCAGCCGTTACTGACATTCCGGCAATGGCCGAACCGGGTGCCGCGCTGACAAGTGATGCCATGGAACATGGACTCGCGGTGGTTTCAATCGCCAAGAGTTATGACAAGCGCTCGGTTCTATCGGACGTTTCTCTATCGGTAGGGCGCGGTGAAGTGGTGGGGCTGTTAGGTCCGAACGGCGCAGGGAAAACGACTTGCTTCTATTCGGTCATGGGACTGGTGCGACCGGATGCCGGACGGATCATGCTCGACGGCGAGGATATAACGTCACTTCCCATGTATCGCCGCGCGATCCTCGGTATCGGCTATCTTCCTCAGGAAACCTCCATTTTTCGCGGCATGACCGTGGAACAGAATATCATGGCGGTTCTCGAGATGGTGGAACCGGATTCGACCGCCCGACACGAGTCACTTAACCGTCTGCTCGACGAATTTGGTCTTACGAAGCTACGGAGTTCGCCGGCGATGGCATTGTCCGGCGGCGAACGGCGGCGATGCGAGATTGCCCGGGCGCTGGCGGCGAGTCCAACGATCGTGCTTCTTGACGAGCCCTTTGCCGGCATCGATCCCCTGTCAATTGCGGATATCCGCGATCTGGTGTGCCAATTGCGTGAGCGAGGCATCGGTGTGCTGATCACCGACCATAATGTCCGCGAGACGCTCGATATTGTTGACCGTGCCTGCATCATTTATGACGGCCAAGTGCTGTTCGCCGGCAGCCCGGAAGATCTGGTGGCGGACGCCAATGTCCGGCGGCTCTATCTGGGTGAAGGCTTCGAACTTTAAACATGGCGCTCGGGCCTCGTCTCGATTTGCGGCAGAGTCAGTCGCTGGTAATGACGCCGCAACTGCAGCAGGCGATCAAACTGCTGACCTTGTCCAATCTGGAACTGGAAACATATATTTCCGACGAGGTTGAGAAGAACCCACTGCTGGATACGGGAGAAATTTCGACGGAGAGTGGTGCAGCCAATGATAGCGAAGAAGGCCCAAGCGAGGCCGCGGCGCAAGGCAGCGACGAAATATTGTCTTCTGGCCCAGCCGAGTCGGAAACTGCTCTCGACATGCAGGATGACACGAACAGTTTTTCCAATAATAGCCTGTCGGAAAGTGATGGCGCGCTCGACGGACAGCTCGGGTTGAATGGATCGAGCACCGGCTCCGGTTCGACCGCAAGCGGCGAGGCGCCGGATTTCGAGAATATGCTTGTCGCCGAAATTACCCTGACCGATCATTTGATGGATCAGGCAGGAGCCGTTCTTTCGGGCATGGACCTGTTTGTTGCCCAGCATATCATCGACCAGATTGACGAATGTGGTTATCTGGCGGCGGACTTGCTGGAACTGGCGCAGCGTCTCAATGTCGGGCTTGTCGACGTCGAACGCATATTGACTGTTGTCCAGACGCTTGATCCCGTCGGTGTCGGTGCGAGGGACTTGGCAGAATGTCTGGCGCTGCAGGCCAAGGACGCCGACCGCTATGATCCGGCGATGGAGCGCCTGATCGACAATCTGGACCTGCTTGCCAAAGGTGCCTTGCCGCAACTCAAGCGGATATGTGGCGTCGATGATGAAGACCTGATGGATATGATCAGCGAATTGCGCAATTACGATCCGAAGCCGGGTTGCAAGATCGGTGGCGGCGCGGTGCAGGCGGTGGTCCCCGATGTCTTTATCGCCGAACGCGCCAACCGGTGGATCATTGAAGTGAACAGCGCCACCTTGCCCAAGGTGTTGGTGAACCGCAGCTATTATTCCGAATTGAAGGATGGAGCGCAGGACAAGGAATCCAAGGACTGGCTGAACGAATGTCTCGCCGACGCCAACTGGCTGGTCAAGGCGCTCGACCAGCGGCAGCGCACGATCGTCAAGGTGGCAACGGAAATCGTCAAGCAGCAGGAAGAGTTTTTCCGCAAAGGCGTAGCGCATCTCCGGCCGCTGACGCTGAAGAATGTCGCCGAGCAGATCGAGATGCACGAGTCGACGGTCAGCCGCGTGACATCCAACAAATATCTCTCCTGCGCGCGCGGGACGTTCGAACTCAAATATTTCTTCACCAGTGGTATCCAGTCTTCGACCGGTGGCGAGGCGGCGTCGGCGGAGGCGGTGAAAAGTCATATCAAGTCCCTGATCGACAATGAAGATCCCAAGAAGATTCTCTCCGACGACAAGCTTGTTGCCCTGCTCAAGGACAAGGGCTTCGATATCGCCCGGCGGACCGTTGCCAAATATCGTGAAGCGCTTGGCTTGGGCAGTTCTGTCCAGCGCCGTCGGCAGAAAGCCCTTGAGGGCAAGGCCGCCTAGACCGGTTTGCGCAGCACCGCGAATTCCAGATCTGGCGTCTTGGGCAAACCAAAGCGCGGATCACCGTGCGGAAAGGGCCGGTGCTCGCCTGTCCGTACATAGCCGCGACGTTCATAATAAGTGATCAGGTCAGTGCGCTGGCGGATGACCGTCATTTCGATCGCTTCTGCCTGCCATTGTTCGCGCACAAATTGTTCCGACGCCGCGAGCAATTCCTTGCCCAGACCCGCGGCCTGCAAAGCGGGATCGACGGTCAGCAGCCCCAGATAGGCCAGCCTGTCCCCGACATGGGAAAGCTGGACGCATCCGGCGATGCTATTGCCGGTCTTCGCTAACAGGATCACCTGCTTGTCCGCCTCGATAATTTCGCGCAATGCCCTGGCATCGGTCCGCTGCCCGTCGAGCAAGTCCGCTTCGTGGGTCCAGCCGCGCCTGGCGCTTTCTCCCCGATAGGCACTTTCGACCAGCGCGTGGAGCGCATCGATATCGTCAATTCTCGCCCGTTCGAAATTCATGCCAGTCTGATTCCTTCGGTTTCCAGAATTGCGCTATCGATGATCCGGCCGGTCACCACCACCCGCTTCTCGACCTCGTCGATCGGCGTCCGCAACAGTTCGAGCCGATAGCGTGTGCCATCATCGCATTGCAGAAGGAAGCCGGTCGCGTCGCGCTGCAGCAGGCCGGCATATTCACTGATATCCTGATCTTCTGTCACCATCACGCCGCCGCGAGCAAGTCCTCGCTGAGTTCCCAGAGCCGCTCGGCATCCGCATCGTCAGCAATATGCGGCGCGCAATGCTCATAAGGTAGCGAGCCCTCTCCCATCAGTTGTGCGACATCGCAATCCTCGCAATAGACGCCCGGCATGTCATTCAGCAGCGGTGACGTGGCGGCCCACAGGCTGGTGGTGCAGCCCTGTGCCGGCGTCTTGAAGATTTCGGCAACCGCCGGTGGCACGGTCCCGTCCTTGTTCAGCCAGCCCAGCTCGACTTGTTCTTCAATCGGCAAATGGCGCTGCAAAGGCGTGAAAATCCCGCCCGGATGGACCGAGAAGGCGCGGCCTCCAAAAGCCTGCATGCGGCGGCTCAGCGCATTGGCAAACAGGGCATTGGCGCTCTTCGCCTGAGCATAGGCGACCCATTTGTGATAATCGCCTTTTTCGAACTGGATATCGTCCCACAATATGCCGTTGCGTTTGTGGGCAATCGATGACAGCGCAACGACGCGCGGCGCGCTGGCCTGTTCGAACAGAGGCATCAACGCCTTGGTCAGTGCGAAATGACCCATATGATTGACACCAAACTGGCTTTCCCAGCCGGGTCCGACCCGTTGGAGCGGGCAGGCCATGATACCGGCATTGTTGATCAACAGGTCCAGCGCATCGATATCGCCAGCCACCGAGGCAGCAAAGTCGCGCACCGAAGCGAGATTGGAGAGATCCATTTTCGCCGAGGAAACATCACCTGCGATACGCGACAGATTTTCTGCCGCCTTGGCCGGATCGCGAACCGGGACAATCACCGTCGCGCCTGCATCCGCCAGCGCCCGGGTGGTTTCGAGACCGATGCCGGAATAGCCGCCGGTGACGATCGCGGTCTTGCCGGTCAGGTCAATGCCGGCGAGTATCCCGTGTGGTTCGCTCTTCGCATGAAATCCCGAACCGAGTGGTTTCTGGTCTGCGGCTGCCATATTGTTTTGTCCCTTTCTGCCGTTAGCCCTGAGCCTGTCGAAGGGCGCTTATGGTCGTGCGGCGTGGTTCGACAAGCTCACCACTAACGGCAACAAAGCACCCTCATTGTTCGTAGAC
>CAJQNR010000129.1 GCA_905479715.1 uncultured Sphingorhabdus sp. | reverse complement strand
GATGATTATATTTTCGAGGCGGAAACCGGTGCCGAGGAAGACGGCCTGCCCGTCTTCCAATATTTCCAGCGCGATGCGACTTATTATGGCTTCGAAGCTTCGGCGTCAGTGGTGTTCGCACGAGCAGGCGGTTTCGACTTCATCGCCGATGGCGTGGCCGACTATGTCCGGGCCAAGATCAACAATGGCGGTGGTGCCGTTCCCCGGATCCCGCCGCTGCGGCTGCTGGGCGGGCTCAAGGCGCATAGCGACAATCTCGATCTGCGCGCCGAAGTCGAATGGTCCGATGACCAGAACAAGGTTGCCGCCTTTGAAACCACGACCGATGGGTTCACCATGGTCAACGCGTCTGCTGCCTGGCGTCCGTTTGGCAAGGATGGCGGCGTTACGCTGCTCGCCTCGGCCAATAATATTTTCGACGTCAGCGCCCGTCGTCATGCCTCGTTCACTAAAGACTATGTACCGCTATCCGGTCGTGATATTCGCGTGAGTGCGAAGTTCAGTTTTTAGGATATGTTGAAATGCAGAAAATTACCGCAGCAATCATGATTTCATCAATGCTCCTGCTCAGTGCCTGCGCCACCGTCAAAGGCGTTGGCCGGGACATTGAATCGGTGGGCCAGGCTGGCCAGGACGCGATTGACTAGAAATAACGGGTTGTGAGCCTGTCGAAGGAAGCGTCTCGGAAGAGATGCGTGATTTGGCAGGCTCACCACTAGCGGATCAGGCCACCCGGTCGGTCAGGACGTAATCTCCTTGCCCTTCTTGCGTTCGGTGAACCACATGATCAGCAGCGAGACCTCGTAGAGCAGGATCAGCGGAAGCCCCAGCATCAGCTGGGAGACGACATCCGGCGGGGTCAATATTGCGGCCAGCGCAAAGGCCCCGACAATCATATAGCGGCGAACGGATTTTAGCTGCTGCCGGCTGACAATACCCGCGCGGTTGAGCAGCAATAACAGCACCGGCAGCTGGAAACACACACCGAAGGCCAGAATGAATTGCATGACCAGGGAGAGATAGTCGCCCATCGCGGGCAAAGCTTCCTGCGTCAGCCCGCCAACTTGCCCTTCAAATCCCAGAAAAAACCGGAACGCGGTCGGCATGACAATGAAATAGGCCAGCGAAGCGCCCGCGACAAACAGCACCGGTGTCGCGACCAAAAAGGGCAGAAACGCCTTTTTCTCATTGGCATAGAGACCCGGAGCGACAAAGGCCCAAAGCTGGTTGGAGATGATCGGAAAAGCGAGGAAAAAGGCCGCAAACATTGCCACCTTGATCTCGACGAAAAAGGCCTCGTAGAGTTTGGTATAGATGATCTTGCCTTCACCGGCGGGGAATGCGTCGGTGAGCGGTTGTACGAGAATGCCGAAAATCTCGTCGGCGAAAAACATGCTGACCAGAAAAGCCGCGACCAGCGCCGCCACCGACCAGAGAAGCCGCTGACGCAGCTCCATCAGATGCTCGATCAGGGGTGCCTTGCTATCATCCAGATCCGGTTTGCTTTGATCGTTCATGACCGGCCGCCGGAAACCGGATAATATTGACTGTTCGTACCGAGCTTGTCGAAGCTCAGCGCTGACCGGGAGAGGCCCTTCGACAGTTTCAGGCCGAACGGAGCAAAATCATCCGCCACCCTCAATTGCCCGCTGCCTTGTCATCAGGGGTGACCGACCCGCTATTGGCATCGATACTGGCCTCGGCATCGCCATCCGCAGGTGGTCCGTCGAGCGGCTCCATCTTTGGCTCTTCTTCCAGACTCCCGTCGGGAAGCGCCGGATGCTCGCGCATGATCCGTTCATTTTCGGCCGCCCATTTCTTTTCCATTTCCTGAAGCTCGGCTTCGCGGACCATGGCATCAAGCCCGGTGCGGAAATTGGCCATCACGCCGCGCGCCTTGGCCATCCATTTACCCGCGGTTGCCAGTGCGCGCGGCAATTCCTTGGGTCCGATGAACACAACGGCAATGATCGCGATAATCGCGATTTCGGAAATGGAAAGATCAAACATCTTCTATATGGCCCTGGATACGAAGGCCGACCTGATCAACCAGCCGTTTTATCAGCGGTCTTGCTGCTATCGGCTGACACGTCGCCAGTTTTTCCCTCAATCTTGGGGGAAGGATTAGCGGTGTTCGCTTCTTCCTCGGTAATGCCTTTTTTGAAGGAACGGATGCCTTTGCCGACATCACCCATCATTTCCGAAATCCGGCCACGGCCGAATAGAATCAACACCAGCGCTGCTACAATTAAAATCTGCCAAACACTCGGTTGCATGCGATATTCTCCTTGAGGAATCTATTTAAGCGCTTTCGACCCCGTTTTCCAGCAAAACACCATCATCATCTGCAATCTCTCGCTCTACGGACTCTTGCGAGACGGGCTCTGCGTCGTCGTCGAGCTCCATTTGGTCTAGTACCAGATCTACGGGGTCGAGCAATCCCGCGGCTTTCAGGTCATCCAGGCCCGGCAAGTCCTTGCGGCTTTGCAAGCCAAAATGGGTCAGGAATTCCGCAGTGGTTGCGTAAATCAAGGGCCTGCCCGGCACTTCGCGGCGACCGGCGGGCCTTACCCATCCTGCTTCCATCAGTACATCGAGCGTCCCCTTGGCGACCTGAACACCCCGAATCGCTTCGATTTCCGCACGACTCACCGGTTCGTGATAGGCGATGATCGCCAGCGTTTCCATGCCCGCGCGGCTGAGCTTGCGCAGCTCTGCCCGTTCGCGGCGCAAGAGGTGCGAAAGATCCTGTGCGGTTTGAAAATGCCAGCGATCGCCGGTTTTCACCAAAACAATCCCGCGATGCTGAAAATCATCCTGCAGATCTGCCAATATCTGGCGAATATCCAGTTCCTCGCCGACATAGGCCTTGATATCGGCGATCGTCATCGGTTTTTCCGACGCAAAAAGGGTCGCCTCAACCGCACGCTTGCCGATATCCATTGCCTCTGCGTCGCGTTCGATCAGGCTGGTATCTTCCATGTCATGTTCACCCATTTGTCGTCGCCTTTATCCTGAGCGGTGCAAAACAGCTTTCCTGTTGCAACTCCAGCTTCCCCTGCCGGGCCAGCTCCAATGTCGCCAGAAAACTGGAAGCGAGCGCCGACTTGCGAAGTTCGGGCGGCGCGCCCGGAGGCAGGAAATGCCGGATATCCATCCAGTCAATCGCTTCGCCCAGCATCAGCGATACCCGCTCCAGCGCATCGTCCAGCGTCATCACCATCCGCTGTCGAACGATATGGATTGCGGGTGTAGCGCGCACTTTTACGCGAGAGTATGCCGCAATCAGATCATAATATTCCGCCTGCCACTGCCGGTCCTTGACCACCCGCAGTCCTTCCGGTGCGCCACGCATGAAGACATCGCGGCCGATCCGGTCGCGCGCCAGCAAACGGGCGCCCGATTCCCGCATCGCATTCAGCCGCTCCAGCCGCATTTGCAGCCGCAGCGCCAGTTCTTCCGGCGAGGGATCGATTTCCGGATCCTTGGGCAGCAGCAAGCCGGATTTCAAATAGGTCAGCCATGCCGCCATCACCAGATAGTCCGCTGCGAGCTCCAGCCGCAGGGTCTGTGCACTGGCGATATATTTGAGATATTCCTGAACCAGCTCGAGAATTGAAATTTCGCGCAAATCGACTTTCTGGTTGCGTGCCAGTGCCAGCAGCAGATCGAGAGGCCCTTCCCAGCCGTCGATATGCAGCGTCAGCGCGCCTTCATCAGGGGCGACCGATTCAGGCGGGAAAAAGAAGCTTTCGTTTTCCTGTTCGTCGCTCATGCCGTTGCCGCTATGAGTTCATCACGCCGGGCGAGCAGCATTTCCAGTTCGTCCGCAGATCCGGTGTCTTTCGTGTCAGCAATTGTTGCCATCGCGCGGTCCAGCCTTTGCTGCGTTTCATCCGACATCGGCGCGAGACGGTCGGTGATCCCGATCATGTCATCCATCTTTGCCCAGCAGTTGAGCGCGATATCACATCCCGCTAACTGGGCCCGCTCGGCGCGTTCCGGGACCGTGCCGGATAGCGCTTCCATATCGAGATCGTCGGTAAACAGCAGGCCGTCGAAGCCGATCCGGTCGCGGATGATATCCTGAACGATGGTCTTCGACAGGGTCGACGGCGTCTCTGCATCCCATGCGGTGAACAGCAAATGACCGGTCATACCCATCGGCGCCTTGTTCAGCGTCCGGAACGGAGCGAGATCCAGTTGCAATTCTTCGTCGCTGGCGGTCACCGTGGGCAAAGCCTTGTGCGTGTCGACACTGGTCCGGCCATGGCCCGGCAGATGCTTGACCACGCCGACCACACCGCCGCGCTGCAAGCCGTCGAGGATCGCCCGGCCGAGAGCCGCCACCCGCATCGGTTCACTACCGAGAGCGCGGTCGCCAATGACATTGTCTGCATCGGGCTGACGCACATCCAGCAGCGGATGGCAATCGACAGTGATCCCGACCTCGCGCAGCGTAACCGCAATTGCCTGTGCATTGAGACGCGCCGCTTCAATCGCCGTCGCAGGCGCGATATCGTAGAGCTTGTCGAATATCTCTCCCGCCGGGAATTTGGGCCAGAGCGGCGCCTGCATCCGTGCGACGCGGCCACCTTCCTGATCGATCAGGATCGCCAGATCGTCACGACCATGGACAGCGCGCAGCTCGTCGGTCAGCGCGCGCAACTGCGCCTTGCTTTCAATATTACGACCGAAGATGATATAACCCGCTGGATCACTATCGCGGAAAAAAGCTTTTTCAGAAGCGGTCAGGCTCAGGCCCGCCACTCCAAAAACGGCGGGGGTCATAGCCATGATGATCTTTTCTCGCGCAACATATCTTATACTTGCGCCGTTTCAGAGCGGGGTAAAGGTGAAAGCGCCGTTATCCACAGCGCTTCAACCATCAATTGCAGGGAAACTAGCGAACGACGAGGCAACTTTCACCGGCTGCCTTCAGATTATTGCACAATTCCTGCGCCGCCTCATAGCTTGGCGCAACCGCATTCAGCCGGTAAATGGTACTTCCCTCAACGGTGCCACGGAGAATTTTCTTCGGCAGCGCCCCGATCGATTCAAACCGCCGTGCGTAACCCGCCCAACTGCTATCAGCGAGGCTCGCCGAGCTGAACGCACCGAGCTGGACCAGAGCCGTTCCCGGGCTTTCCTCTCCGGGCGCGGCATCGGGTTTGCGGATCGGCGCTTCGGTTACCACAGGATCACCAAGCTGCGCGGGCGTGTCCTTGCCTTCGCTCGCCGCGAAGCTGGCATCGCCCTCACCTTCAAATTGTTTGGCCTGCGGATCGTCGGGACGAACCTTATAGTCGCCTTCCTGCGCCGCGATCAATTCACCGTCGCCATCCAGTCCGCCGCCATCGCGGTTCTGCAACCAGTAGATACCACCGACAATCGCCGCCAGCAGCAGCAATCCGGCACCGATGAAGAGCGCTACCCGAACAGGAGAATATTCTCCGTCATCGTCATAATCTTCAGCTGATTCCAGCCACGGCAGGCGATCGTCGTCGTCCAGATCAAGATTATCACGCGTGGTGTCTGACATTTTACGCTCCCTAAGCAGAAGGACTGATCACATCGATTCTGCGGCCTCAACCCCCATCAGGGCGAGACCGTTCTTGATAGTCTGCCCGATATTCTTGGCTAAGAAAAGCCTTGCGGATGTCATTTCCCGGTCGTTAACCATTATGATCCGCTTGTCAGGCCGGTCATTGCCCAAATTATAAAAGGCGTGAAAAGCCGCCGCGAGGTCGTTCAGGTAGAATGCGACTCGGTGCGGTTCACGGGAAGCGGCTGCAGATTCGACAATGCGCGGAAATTGCGCCGCCATTTTAACCAGGTCCAGCTCCTCTTCCCCCAGCCTGTCGAGACTGTCGGTCGAAGGCAATATTCCTTCATCTGCCGCTTTGCGCAATGTCGACTGGATGCGGGCATGGGCATATTGCACATAGAAGACCGGATTGTCGCGGGAGGCTTCCATAACCTTGGCGAAATCGAAATCCATCTGGGCGTCGGCCTTGCGCGTCAACATGGTGAAACGCACCGCGTCCTTGCCCACTTCCTCGACCATATCGGCAATGGTCACGAACTTGCCGGAGCGTTTGGACATTTTTTCCGGTTCGCCGTTGCGCAGCAGGCGCACCATCTGGACCAGCTTCACATCAAATTTTGTCTTGCCCCCGGTCAACGCTGCGACCGCAGCCTTGATCCGCTTGACGGTACCGCTGTGGTCGGCACCCCAGATGTCGATCAGCTCGTCCGCCGATTGCGCCTTTTGGAAATGATAGGCGAGATCACCGCCAAAATAGGTCCAGCGCCCGTCCGACTTCTTGATCGGACGATCCTGATCATCGCCAAATTGGGTGGAGCGGAACAACGGCAATTCGACCGCTTCCCAATCCTCGATCACCTTGCCCTTGGGTTGCTCCAGCACACCATCATAGACCAGATCCCGTGACCGCAGCTCCGCTTCGGCGGCATCGGCCTTGCCTGCTTCATGCAGTTCGGCTTCTGAAGAGAACACGTCATGGCGGATGCCGAGCATGGCCAGATCAGACCGGATCATGTCCATCATCTTGTCGACGGCAGCCTTGCGAAAAATCAGCAACCATTCGCTTTCCGGCGAATCTTTATATCTGTCGGCAAATTCGGCAGCCAGGGCTTCTCCAACCGGCTTCAGATAATCCCCGGGATACAGGCCCTCAGGTATCGCGCCAATATCTTCGCCCAAAGCTTCCAGATAGCGCAAATGGGCCGAACGGGCGAGCGTGTCGACCTGTGATCCGGCATCATTGACATAATATTCGCGGGTCACCTTGTGACCGACGGCTTCCAGCAAATCGGCCAATGCGTCGCCGACCACCGCGCCGCGGCAATGGCCCATGTGCATCGGCCCCGTCGGATTGGCGGAAACATATTCAACATTGACGGTAATGCCCGCGCCCTTGTCCGAGCGGCCATATGCCGGCCCCAGTTCTGCCATTTCGCGCAGTTCGCTGACCAGTACGGATGGCGCGACCCTGAGGTTGATAAATCCCGGCCCAGCAATTTCCACCGATTGCACATCGTCCAGCGCACCCAGTTTCTCGGCAATTTTCTCCGCCAGATCCCGCGGTTTCATGCCGGCCGCCTTGGAAAGGACCATCGCCGCATTGGTCGACAGATCACCGTGCGCAGGGTCGCGGGGCGGCTCCAGCGTCACATTGGAACGGTCAATCGCAGCCGGCAGGGCTCCTGCGTCGGTGAGGTCGTCCAAAACAGTATCAATATGTTTCTGAAAAATCTGGAACAGCATGATTGGTTCAATTCGTCATAGGAAAAAGGGCCCGACTTGATCAGGCGCGAACATTCATCAATTCAGGCGACCTTATCGGGTAGCGTTATATTGCAACTGTGCTTCGGTCAGCTGAAAACCGATCAGCAGTTCGAAGGAAGAGCGCGCAACCGCCGCCTTGACAGACGGGTCGGCAAGCGGATCGAGCGCTGCATCGGGATCTCCAGGCTTGCGTCGCCGGGTCAGCCGTTCGATCACATCTTCCGGCAAACGCGCGGCAGAGGCATCGACATAGGAACCCGCCTTGCCCGAAGCGGATGCACGATAGGCGCCATCGGCAAATTGCAATGTTACATTATTGATCCGCTTTGCCACAACCGCGGTACCGCCTTGCACGACCGTCGAGAAATAGGGGATCGTAACCGTACGGGCACCGGCAGGATTGCTCCGCACCGCCCGAACATCGAAGGTCGCTTCGGTATAGATGCGCGCGCCTTCGCTATTGCATGTCGACCGGACATTGGTGATGTTCGCCACAACATCGATGGCGCTGGCATCGGTACTGTTGACCGGATCAAAAATGGTTATGTCGCCGGTATAATCGGGAACGGCAACCGGAGGACAACCCGATCGGGTCACCGAAACACCCACGCCCGAGCTGACATCAAGCGCACCTTCTTTTGCACATCCGCTGACAGCCAAAATCGTGACCGCCGCCAAACCTATTTTTTTCAACCGGTCATTCGCCATCATTCTCAATCCTTGCCTTTAATCACGGGCAACACACATAGGTTTCAATGTGCATCGATAAAAATCTCGCAACCCTTATCTGTGCCTTTAATCCGGTGCAACCGTCCATAAGATGAACAGACGGGCTTTTCGCCGGTGCAGTTATTCCCTAAGGGCTTGATTATGATTCATTCGGATAAGAAAAAACGGCAGATTGACTTGCTTGTGGCAGCGCCACGCGGCTTCTGTGCAGGCGTCGACCGGGCGATAAAAATCGTCGAACTGGCGATTAAAAAATATGGAGCACCGGTCTATGTGCGGCATGAAATCGTCCACAATCGCTATGTCGTGGATGAATTGAAGAAACTGGGCGCGATATTTGTCGAAGAACTGGACGAGGTGCCCGACGGGGTTCCGGTGGTATTTTCCGCCCATGGCGTCCCCAAGGCGGTACCACATAAAGCGGAAGAGCGCGGCCTGGAATATCTCGACGCGACCTGCCCGCTTGTGTCCAAGGTACATCGACAGGCGGAACGGCAAACCCAGGCCGGTCGCCATATCATCTTTGTCGGTCACGCCAACCATCCCGAGGTCATCGGGACCTTCGGTCAGATCGCAGAGGGCCAGATGACCTTGGTTGAAACCGTTGAAGATGTGGCCGCACTACAGCCTGATGATCCGGAAGCGCTAGCGTTCCTGACCCAGACGACATTGTCCGTCGATGATACCCGCGCGATCATCGCGGCACTGCAGGACCGCTTTCCCGATATCGTCGGCCCGAAAGGCGAGGACATCTGCTATGCGACGTCCAATCGCCAGGATGCGGTGAAGGAAATCGCAGAATCCTGCGAGCTCGTTCTTGTCATCGGCGCTCCCAACAGCTCGAATAGCCTGCGTCTGGTAGAAGTCGCAGAACGCTGCGGCGCGAGTGCAAAATTGATCCAGCGCGCCGATGAGATCGACCTTGGCTGGCTCGATGGTGTCAATATATTGGGACTGACCGCCGGGGCATCAGCACCGGAAATATTGGTGAATGAAGTAAAGGCCTTCCTCGGCGAGCATTTCGAAATCCGGGAAGAAAAGATCCAGAGCGTCGATGAAAATATGACCTTCAAACTCCCCCGCGGTCTCGAAGCAAGCTGATGGCGGTCTATACGAAGGTCAGCGCAGAGGAAATCGACCAGTTCCTCACCCGCTTCGATGTCGGCACGCTGGTGTCCGCCAAAGGCATTGCCGAAGGCGTGGAAAACAGCAATTATCTGCTCGAAACCACCCGGGACAAATATATCCTGACCCTGTATGAAAAGCGGGTCGACCCGGAAGACCTCCCGTTTTTCATCGCCATGCTCGATCATCTGGCAGCGCATGGCTGTCTCGTCCCGCCGATGATCGCGGATCGCGAAGGTGTGAAAATCCAGCAATTATGCGGACGCAGCGCCTGTCTGATAACCTTTCTTCCCGGTGTATCCGTGAGCCACCCTACCCCAGCCCAGGCCCACGCCACCGGCCAGGCTTTGGGGAATATGCACAGCGCGCTGACCAACTTCACTCCGGAACGGCGCAACAGCATGGATCACGATGGCTGGCGAACGCTGGCGGAACAATGCGGCCCCGCACAGCTCGATAGAATTGAACCGGGGCTGGCCCAGGCAATTGCCGGGGAACTCGATTATCTCGATGAACATTGGCCACATGATCTGCCCCGGTCTGCAATCCATGCCGATCTTTTCCCCGACAATGTCCTCATGCTGGATGACCGGGTCACCGGACTGATCGATTTCTATTTCTCGTGCACCGATATCCGCGCCTATGATCTCGCCGTGACCCATGCAGCATGGTGTTTTTCCGAAGACGGTAACGATTTCCACGATCCCGTCTCGCAAGCGCTGATGGCCGGATATATATCCGCCTTCCCGCTGGGTGATGGCGACCGTCAGGCGCTGCCCCTGCTGGCCCGTGGCGCGGCTCTGCGGTTCTTGCTGACACGCGCCTATGACTGGATCAATACGCCAGCCGATGCACTGGTCACCCGCAAGGATCCCCAGGCCTTTCTCCATCGACTGCAATATTATCAAACCCACCCGGATATTTTCAAAGCATGACCGAAACTCAAGTCGTAGAAATTGCCACTGATGGCGCGTGCAAGGGCAATCCCGGGCCGGGCGGCTGGGGCGCGCTGATCCGCCTTGGCGACAAGGAAAAGGAAATTTCGGGCGGGGAGCCGAACACCACCAACAACCGCATGGAGCTGCGCGCTGCGATCGAGGCGCTCAATGCGCTCAAGCGGCCGTGCAGGGTGAAATTGTCAATCGACAGCACCTATGTGAAGGACGGCATTACCAAATGGATTTTTGGCTGGCAGAAAAATGGTTGGCGGACGGCCGCCAGAAAGCCGGTCAAAAACGCTGATCTCTGGCAGGAGCTGTTAAAGGCCGTCGAACCCCATCAAATCGAATGGCAGTGGGTCAAGGGCCACGCCGGCGATGCCGACAATGAACGTGCCGATCTGTTGGCGAGCGACGCTGCGATGAACGTCGCCCGCAACAACCGCGATTTTTAGCTATTGTCTTCAATCTCGGCATTCGGTCCGTTTTTCTGGATCGAACTGATTGCATTTTTCGCGCTGGCCTTGCTGGTATAGCCTTCGGTCGCGAAAATAATCTCGCTGTTATATTTGAAGCGAACGCGAAACTCGCCTTTTTTGTCTTTCCAAATCTCAAATTTATGCGCCATCTCGATGCTCTCCTTCTATTGAGCATGAAATAATAGGCCATCAGACTGTCAACGCAACGATCCCGTTGTAAAACATTGTTTCCTAGGAAAAGCGGGACGCCCGGTAGAGGCTGGCATCGACGGAATTCAGGCTTTCGTCCGGCGCCTGCCCCAACAGAACCGACCGGGCCAGTTTCGCGGCAGCCGGGGCGGTCTGGATACCGAAACCGCCCTGACCGGCAAACCAGAAGAAATCATCGACCGCGGCATCAAATCCGATGACCGGCAGGCGATCCGGCGCAAAGCTGCGCAGGCCGGCCCATTTCCGGCTGACTCGCTTGACCTCGACATCCAGCACTTTTTCGAACCGGTCAATGGCGGTCGCAACGCTCAGTTCGTCCGGCGCAACATCGCCAGGCTCGGACGGAATTTCGTCATGCGGACTGAGCCAATAGCAGCCTCCCGCTTCGGGTTTGAAATAGAAACTGCCATCCAGCCCGACGACCAGCGGCATGTCCTGCGATGATGGCGGATCGGTTTCGATCTGGACCATGTTACGGATTAGCGGCTGAATGCCGATCGGTTTTGCACCGGCCAGCCGGGCGATACCGTCGGCCCAGGCGCCGGCTGCATTGACCAGCACCGTTGCGTGGTAGATTTCGTCTTTGGCCGTCAGTTCCCAGCCATGGTCGAGCTTGCTGATCTGTGTAACCGGTGACCGGCATATCAATTCCGCCGCTTTGCGTTTGGCATCTCTCAAATAGGCGGCATGAAGCGCGGCGACATCGATATCCCGGCAATCCGGCTCATGGATCACATGCTGCCACCCAGGCTTCAGATCGGGCACAAGCGTTGCAGCGCGCTCCCATGACCAGCGGTCCATAGCCAGGCCACTGTCGGCAAAATCCGCCAGAAACCGATCTGCCAGATGCTGTTCATCGTCCCTGCCGATGTTGATCGCACCGCGCGGGCGCAGAAAACCGGATGGCGAGAATTCCGCCGGAGGATTGTCCAGAAATTCCCGCGAAGCGGTTGTCAGCGGCTGCACCAGAGGTCCGCCATAGCTTTCTGTCCAGAAAGCAGCCGAGCGCCCGGTGGAATGATATCCGGGAAAATCTTCAGCTTCGAGCAGCAGAACTGAGCGTTCTGTGCCAATTTCGGAGGCGATGCTGGCGCCGGCAATACCGGCACCGATTATGGCAATATCAAATTGTTTCATTTTTTGGGGGCAACTCGGTCAAGAAAATCAAAACAGGTGGAGAGCGCGGCGTTGCGTATGTTATCAACCTCGCGAAAGATTTCATGCGCGCACTCTTCGCCGAAAAGCTTCATCTCGACATTCGGGATCAAATGCACGGCGCGCTCGATTGTTGGATGATCTACCAGTTCGTCGGTCGACGTCGCCAGTATCAATAATGGGACTTTCATCTGTTTCAGCTTTTTCCGGTTCCGCAACATTCGGGCCGAAGCATAAGCCCGTTCGACCCAGCGCCAGCTCGCCGGCCCCAAGCGGACGAAGGGCCGCTCGCGAAACCAGAAAAACTCGTCCGAATAGCGGGCGGCATCATGGGTCAGCAATGCCTGCCGGGGCACATAGGGCTCCAGCGGATTCTCGATCGGTTTCCAGGCCCGCCGGTCGCCTCGACCGATGAGACACATTATCTTGGCGGCCAGTTGCGCAGTCCATTCGGGCATGCCGCCGCCAGCCGGAGCAAGCATCGGCGCGCTCAATATCGCTGCATCCGGATGAATGCGCTGCTCGATCAGCGCCCGCAATACCAGATGCCCGCCCATGCTATGACCGAGCACGACATGCGGTCCGGGGTGACTGGCACGCCAGTCCTCGAACAGCGCATCCAGATCATCTACCCATGTGGCGAAATCATCAATATGACCGACGTGCGGGTGCGGTCCGCAGCGCCCCGACCCGCCTTGCCCCCGCCAGTCGACCGAGGTGACATCCCAGCCGCGTGCGTGGAAATCGTGAAAAGTCTCGAGATATTTTTCATAAAAGTCGGCTCGCCCGGTCATGAACAGGAGCGATCCTCTCGGTTTGTCCTGCCGCCAGTCCAGTCGCCTGAATTCCCATCCGTCCGGCCCAACCCAAGTCCCTTCCATTGCGTCTTCTGGAACCGACCGGCGATCAAAGCGCTCCTCTTGCAAGTCTGTCATATCAGGCTTTGTCATTGTCACAGTGTCGGCAGATAAAACCGCTCCGGGAATCGTGGTTACTATTTGGTAAGGCAAATTAGCTAGACGGTCTGTCTATGGATAGCGAAACCTTCATCTACTTGCTCTGGGGCGGATTGGCAATTGCACTGATCGTAGCAGCCGTTACCGACCTCAAGCGACGCCATATTTCAAACTGGCTCAATCTCGGCATTGCTCTCGGAGCACCGGTCTTCTGGATAGCCAGTGGCCTAACATTTTGGCCCGACATGATCGGACAAATTGGTTTGGCTGTCATCATATTTACCATATTCGCCGGCTTGTTCGCAATTGGCGCGATGGGTGGTGGTGACGTCAAACTGCTGACAGCCCTTGCCTTGTGGATGCATTGGCTGACTTTTCTGGAGCTTCTGGTGATCATGTCGATCGCTGGCGGCGTGCTGACGCTGTTAATGATGATCCGCAAGAGAATCCAAAAGACCGAGGGAGCAATAAAGGTTCCCTATGGTGTGGCCATCGCCCTTTCAGGGATTTGGACCATCTGGGGCATAACGGGGCAAAGTTCACAAACGATATTTTAACCATTTTACTCGAAAGAGGAAATGACCGCCAATGGAACCATTCGGGCGGGGGCATTCAGGAGGCGTGAGACGTCATGGACAAGAAGAAGATCATTTTGCTGGTTGGTGCACTGATCGTGGCGGCAGTCACGGCATTGCTCGCCAAGAACATGTTTGACGGTGCGTCTGCGCCACAGGCTGAAGCAAAGAAGACCGAAGTGCTTGGCGAGGAAGTGCTCGTCGCTACCCGCGCCCTTCCGGTCGGCACGCTGATAACACCCGACAGTTTCCGGTTTCAGCCCTGGCCGAAAAACCTGATCGAAGACGTCTATTTCATGAAAGAAGACACGGACGTTGAAACATTGGTGGGCACCGTGGTGCGCAATCCGATTACGGCTGGCCAGCCAATGACCAAAGGTTCGCTTGTGGCACCGGGTGATCGCGGCTTCCTTGCTGCTGCACTCGGCCCCGGCATGCGCGCAGTGACAATCCCTGTATCCGGCCTGACCGGCGTCGCGGGTTTCATATTTCCTGGTGACCGGGTCGACTTGATGCTGACCCAGTCGGTGAAGGGTGAAGGCCCCGAGCTCAAGGTTTCAGAGACCGTCATTCGCAACCTGCGGGTGCTGGCCACCGATAACCGGGTCACGGCGACACGGAATGAAGAAGGCCAGCAGGTCGCCCAGAAAGCGAAGCTGGTAACCCTGGAAGCGACCCCAAAAATTGCCGAACAGATCTCTGTCGCCCAAACTCTGGGTACATTGAGCCTGTCACTCCGTTCGCTGGCCGACAGCGCCGCCGAACTGGAAGAAGCCATTGCCTCTGGTGCAATCAAACTGCCGAAAACAGATGACCCGGTGGTTGAAGCCGACATGATCCGCTCGCTGGCGGCACGTCCAACCAGTACAAAATCAACCTTCTCGACGGGTGGAGACGTATCGCGGTTTGAAACGCGCTCACCGCCACCACTCGCTGAAAAGGAAAAACCCAAAGGTCCGGTAGTCCGCGTCGCACGTGGCAATACGGTCAATGACATCGAGTTTGGAGACAAGTAATGGCCGTAGAATATGCACAGCATAGCCGTTCGGTGAAAAAGGCAATGGCCCTGGGTGTCGCTGCCGCCCTCGCCATGGCTCTCGCAGCCAATAACGCGACGCCGCTGAACGCCCAGTCGGTCAAGGTATCACAGCCGGATAGCCGCGTTTCGATTGCGGTGGGCCGTGGCAAGTTGATCACCCTGCCCGCGTCGATTGAGGATATTTTCATTGCCGATAATAATATCGCCGATGTTCAGGTCCGTTCGCCGCGCCAAGTCTATATTTTCGGTAAAAAAGGCGGACAAACCAGCTTTTACGCAACCAGTGCCTCGGGAAAAGTCGTCTATTCGGCTGAAATCGCGGTCGGCGCAGAAATTTCGTCGATTGACCAGATGCTCAATCTGGCGATGCCGGACGCGAATATCGCGGTCAGCACGACGAATAATTTCGTTCTGCTGACCGGCACGATCGGCGATCCGGATGACGCCGAAGAAGCAGAAAATCTGGTACAGGCTTTTGTTGGTGACACCACCCGCGTGGTCAGCCGCCTGAAAACAGCAACACCGATGCAGGTCAACCTGAAGGTCCGCTTTGCCGAAGTCAGCCGCTCGCTGGCGAAAGCAATTAACGGCAATCTGTTGACCCGCGACACCACCAGCGGATTTCAGTTCGGTGTGTCCCGTGGCCGCGAATTCGGTTCGATCACGGATTTCGACACTTCGTCCTTCCCCAGCCTGGATGCATCAAGCCTGTTCGGCTTGCCTGCCGGTTCGGTCTCGCTTCCGTTCAACACGGCGACCGGCCAGTTTGTGACTTCCGGCGGAACCGCTTTCAACTATAATACCGGATCCGATCTAAACACCATACAGGCTGCAGGCCGCCTGTTTGGCATCGACATTGCTACCGCACTGGACGTGTCCGAAAGCATTGGCCTGGTCAGCACTTTGGCATCGCCAAATCTGACCGCCATTTCTGGAGAAACCGCAACATTTCTGGCTGGCGGCGAGTTTCCCATTCCGATCTCTACCGGTCTTGGTGAAGTCTCCGTCCAGTACAAGAATTACGGCGTGAGCCTGTCCTATACGCCGACCGTGCTTTCCAACGGCCGGATCTCGATCCGCGTGGCACCGGAGGTGTCTGAAATCACCACCAATGGCGCTGTTATCATTAACGGCTTCAGCATACCGGCGGTTTCGACCCGGCGAGCAGAGACCACTGTGGAACTGGGATCGGGCGAAAGCTTCATGATCGCCGGCCTTATGCAAAACAGCTATAACTCGGCAATCGCAAAGACACCGGGTCTGGCCGATGTTCCTATTCTGGGCGCCTTGTTCAAGTCCGATGGCTATAGCCGCAACGAAACCGAGCTGATGATCGTCGTTACGCCTTATCTGGTGAAACCGGTCAACGACAGCGAGATCGTTCTCCCGACCGACGGCTTCAAAGCCGCCAATGATGCAGAACGCTTCCTGATGAACCGCAATCATTCGGGCACCGGTGGCGATCGCCCCAAACCGAGCGTGGCTCCCGCTACGCCCGAGAGCGAGGCATTTGGCAGCCTGGAACAAAAACTTCCCGCC
>CAJQNR010000128.1 GCA_905479715.1 uncultured Sphingorhabdus sp. | reverse complement strand
TTTCTGCCCATTTCGATATTCTACCCGGTACGCGCCAGATTTTCGACATCAGGCTGGACAGTATCCAGACCAGCTGCGGCTGGGGTGTGCCGCAGATGGAGTTGAAAGCGGAGCGCCAAACTCTGGTCAAATATCACCGGCAGGCCGATCCGGACGCCTGGGTCGACAAAAGCGCGGGACGGACGAAAAGTATCGACGGCCTGCCGACCCGGGCAACGGACCGCTATTTTGGCGGATAACCGGACATGAGCCTCGTGGAATTGTCCCGACATATGCATGGCGTCGAAGCGGAGATCATCCGCGGTCGGCTTGGCGCTGCCGGAATCGGCGCGGTTTGCTTCGACAGCGGCGTCAATCTGGTCGAGGGTGCGGGTATCGCGCTGCCCGCCCGGGTGATGGTGCTGGCCGAAGATCTGGCTGAAGCAAGGGCAATATTGGCCGAGGATGTGTCGCTGTGAGCGGAGCCGGAAAAATTTCGCTCGCGCTCGGCGGTGGCGCTGGTCTGGGCTGGACCCATATCGGCGTGCTGCGCGCGATCGATGAATCGCCGCTGGAAATTGCGGCGATTGCGGGAACCTCGATCGGGGCAATCACCGGCGCCAGCTATGCGGTTGGCAAGCTCGACTATCTCGAGGACATGGCTCGCAACGTCAATTTCCGCAACATGCTGCGATTCATGGACCCCCATTTCAAGCGCGGGGCCGTTATGGGTGCGCGCAATATCGAAAAAGAGCTGGGGGTCGAGTTCGGCGAGCTTGATTTCGAGGACCTGCCGTTTCCGATTGCCGCGGTTGCGGCCGACCTGCGTACCGGTGATACGATCGTGATGAAATCGGGCAAGCTGGTGCCGGCCATCCGCGCCTCAATGTCGCTGCCGGGCATATTCAAGCCGGTCGAGCATGATGGCCGGCTGCTCGTCGACGGCGGTGCCGCCCTGCCGGTTCCGGTGTCGCCGGCCCGCGAACTCGCGCCCGATGCCCTGTGTCTGTCGGTCAACCTGCAGGACGACTTCATCAACCGCGCGATCGCCGCCGGTATTGCCGAAAACGCAGGCAAGGAACCCAATAGCCTCGCCATCGTCAAGGCATCGGTCGGTCTGTCGCTGCGCAATCTCGGCCGCTATTCGCTGGCGCTCGACCCGCCCGATTTTGCCATGTCACCACCAGTCGGTCATATCGACATACAGAATTTCACCCGTGCCGAGGAATTGATAGATATCGGTCGGCGCGAGACCGAGAAAGTCATCCCGCAAATCTTGGCGAAACTGGCCGAGGGGCATGCCTAAATTTTGTGCATTTGTGCTGCAATGCACAAAATTTACTCTTTCTTAAACCTTCGGATTATTGAAAATCCTTTGAATCCCTAGTCTTACGATTCTGGCACAAGCCTTGCGACGAGTCCCCGTGCAACAACCAAAGGGGGCGTAATGAAATTTATCATAGCCATAATCAAACCGTTCAAGCTTGACGATGTTCGTGAAGCGCTGACCGGTGTCGGCGTGTCCGGCATGACCGTAACCGAAGTCAAGGGCTTCGGGCGACAAAAGGGTCAGACCGAAGTCTATCGCGGTGCGGAATATACCACCAACATGGTCCCGAAACTGAAAATCGAAGTGGCGTGTAGCGCCGCTGTCGCGGTTCAGGCGGTCGAAGCCATTCAGGCTGCTGCGGGAACCGAGTCGATCGGCGACGGCAAGATCTTCACGCTCGGTCTCGAAAGCGCCGTCCGCATTCGCACCGGTGAAACCGGCGACACAGCAATTTAATCGGGGAAACAGATAATGAGAAAATTTTTGACGATTTCTGCAGGATTGGCGGTCATGGCGACCGCGGCTCCTGCACTTGCGCAGGAGGTGGCTGAAGTAGCCGACCCCAGTGCAAATACCGCCTATATCCTTAATACGCTGCTGTTCCTGATCGGTGGATTTCTGGTCATGTGGATGGCGGCCGGATTTGCCATGTTGGAAGCCGGTCTCGTCCGGTCGAAAAACGTGTCGATGCAGTGTCTCAAGAATATCGGCCTCTATTCGATCGCCGGTATCATGTTCTGGGTCATCGGTTACTCGATCGCATATCCAGGATTTGAAGGCGGCTTTATCGGTATCGCTGACTTCCCTTATGCCATGCAAGGTGTCGGTGAAGCGGATGTCGATACTGGCTATTCGGTTGCTTCCGACTGGTTCTTCCAGATGGTCTTCTGTGCAACCACGGCGTCGATCGTATCCGGCACGGTTGCGGAACGGGTCAAGGTTATTCCGTTCTTCATTTTCGTGTTTGTGCTGACCGGGTTCATTTATCCCGTGATTGTCAGCTGGGAATGGGGCGCAGGCTGGCTCGACGCAATGGGCTTCAGTGATTTCGCCGGTTCTACGCTGGTTCACTCGACTGGTGGCTGGGCGGCTTTGGCTGGTGCCTTGATCGTCGGACCTCGTCTCGGACGCTATGTGAATGGCAAGGTTACCGTCATGCCAGGTTCAAGCATTCCGTTGGCGACCCTCGGTACGTTCATCCTGTGGCTCGGCTGGTTCGGTTTCAACGGTGCATCGCAGCTCGCAATGGGCACGATCACTGATGTCAGCGATGTCTCCAAGATTTTCGTCAACACCAACATGGCTGCAGCAGCCGGTGTCGTTGTTGCGATCATCCTGACCCAGGTCATGTACAAGAAGATTGACGTTACCATGGCACTCAACGGTGCACTCGCCGGTCTGGTCTCGATTACCGCTGAGCCTTTGGCTCCTTCGGTACCGCAGGCTCTTATGATCGGTGGTATCGGTGGCGCAATTGTTGTCTTCGCCGTTCCTCTGCTCGACAAGCTGAAGATTGATGATGTTGTCGGCGCCATTCCTGTCCACCTTATGGCTGGCATCTGGGGTACGCTGATCGTTCCATTCTCCAACACCGAAGTGCCTTTCGTTGCACAGCTTACCGGTGTTGTCGCCACTGGCGTGTTCGTGATGGTCACGAGCTCAATCGTCTGGTTTGCGCTTAAACACACCATCGGTGTTCGTCCGACTGAAGAGCAGGAAATGCTCGGCATGGACATCGCCGAAGTGGGGGTCGAAGCCTATCCAGAATTTGCCAAAGGCTAACCAGTTTGGTGCCGGCTTTCCTCCTCCCAAATTAGGGTCGGCACCATACCTTGTTCCTCCTGCGAACAAACAACTTTACGGCCGGTGATGTGAAAACATCCCGGCCTTTTTTTGTGCAGGTTGAGCGGAAGCATCGCCCGCCGGGTCAGGCAGGCGCAGCTTTCCGGAATCGGTAATCCGCGCCGTGGGATTAGCCCAGATCAGCCTGAATAAATTCCGCGACCCGCTCGCCAATCATGATGCTCGGGGCGTTGGTATTTCCGCTGATGATTTCCGGCATGATCGAGGCATCGGCAATATAAAGGCCTTCCAGTCCGCGGAATTTAAGACGCTCATCGACAACCGCTTCATCGTCCGGGCCCATGCGGCATGTGCCGACCGGGTGATAGACAGTATCGGCACGGTTCCGGATCAAAGCATCCAGTTCCGCATCATTGTCCATGTTGATCGGGTGCCTGTTGGTTGGGGAATATTGCGTCAGCGGCGGGCTTTCCAAAATCCGTTTCATGTGCCGGACGCCCTTGCGCAAGGTCGCAATATCCCGGTCGTCATCGAGGAAATTCGGATCAATTGCCGGTGGCGCTTGCGGATCGTCATTGTTCAATCTGACAGTGCCTTTGCTATGCGGCCGCAATACGCAGGCATGGCAGCTGAAACCATGGCCCTTGACCTTCTCGCGCCCGTGATCTTCGAGCACGGCCGGTACGAAATGATATTGGATATCGGGGGCAGGGACATCGGGGGCGCTGCTCCAGAACCCGCCCGCTTCGGCATAAGGCGTGGTCATGATCCCGGTCCGCTTGAACCGGTGCTGGACGATGGCCTTGGCCATGCGCACGGTGCCGGCAAGGGAATCGCCGACCAGCTCCCTGGACTCGGTCTGATAGCCGGAGACAAAGTCGATATGATCCTTCAGATTCGCGCCGACTTCGGGCTTGTCGAGAAGGACATCGACGCCCTTGTCCTTGAGATGCGCTGCCGGACCAATGCCGGACAGTTGAAGGATATGGGGCGATCCGAACGCACCCGCGGACAAAATGACGGCGCCGCGTGCGCTAATGGTCTCGGGGCCGGAACCTTGGTTGATCTGGACGCCGGTAACGCGGCCCTCCTTGACAATCAGCTTCTCGACCAGTGACTTTGTCTTGATCGTCAGATTGGGGCGGGAGCGGGCCGGCTCGACATAGGCACGCGCCGCAGTCCAGCGCTCTCCGCCTTTCTGGGTCACCTGATAAATGCCCATGCCTTCCTGCTTCTCGCCGTTGAAATCGTCCAGTATCGGCAGTTGCAGATTGCGTGCGGCTTCGATGAAGGCAAGGCTGCCCGGGTTGGGCCATTTCTGGTCGGAAACGGAAAGCGGTCCCTCGCCGCCGTGATAATCATTGCCGCCGCGTTCGTTGCTTTCGGATTTCTTGAAATAGGGCAGGACATCATCATAGGACCAGCCGGTGCAGCCCAAAGCCGCCCAATTGTCATAATCCCAGCGGTTGCCGCGAATATAGACCATCGCGTTGATCGCGCTCGACCCGCCGAGACCGCGACCGCGCGGCTGATAGCCGATGCGTCCGTTGAGTCCCTTTTGCGGAACCGTATCGAACTTCCAGTTGGCATTTTTCGGCAGGAAGGGCATCATTCCCGGCGTCTTGACGAGGAAATTATTATTGTTTCCGCCCGCCTCGATCAGGCAGACGGTGCGTCGCCCGTCTTCGCTCAGCCGTCCTGCGGCTGCACTGCCGGCGGAACCGCCGCCGATGATGATGATATCGAATTCTGCCACGCTTCACTCTCCTGCTTTGCCCAGCGCGCCTTTATGGTCTCGCTGCTTTCTCGGGAACCATCGTGGCTCCACCCGGGCGGTTTTATCAAATAGTTGATCTTATGCCCCCATGGGGCGCTCCACAGATCTCTGGCAATGGCGATCCATTCATGAAATGCTGCCCATAAAAGATTGAAATTGCCAAGATTCTTGATGATGCCATATTGGATTTTCTCGGCGTCGGTCTCGGGTTCATAGGTCCCGAACATCTTGTCCCAGATGATGAAAACGCCGGCATAGTTGCGGTCGAGATAGCGCGGGTTGGTGGCATGATGGACGCGGTGATGCGATGGCGTGTTCATCACCGCCTCGAACCAGCGCGGCATCCGGTCGATCGCTTCGGTATGGATCCAATACTGATATACCAGGTTCAGCCCCGAGAGGAAGAAGATCAGCGCCGGTGGAATGCCGAGGAAGAAAAGCGGCATCGAGAACAGGAAGCTGAGCGCGAAAAAACCGGTCCAGGTCTGACGCAGCGCGGTCGTAAGATTATAATGCTGGCTGCTGTGGTGAATGACATGGGCTGCCCAGAACCACCGGACGCGGTGCGCCGTGCGGTGAAACCAGTAATAGGTAAAATCATCAAGGACAAAGGCCAGAGGGACGATCCACAGGGCGTTCGGCCAGCCGATATCGATATCGATTATGCGATGGTCATAGGCCCACAGACTCAGCGCCAGAACAAAGCCGCCGGTCAGAATGCCCGCAACCAGACTGCCCAATCCGAGCGCCAGTGATGTAAAGGCATCCCTGGTCTCGTATCGCAGCCGGGCATTTCTCCCGCTCCACCACCATTCCAGCGCCACGGTGATGACGAAAAAGGGAATTGCCCAAAGAGTCGGAGACGGCAGGTTGTCCATAGGCCGACTATTTACACCAATGTCAGTGGCTGTCTAGCCTCTGCTATTAGCTTCCGGCGGCAAGCGCATCGATCATCGCGCGAACCGGGGTGATGTCATAGCCGGCATTGCCCGCGAGCCGTGCGATTTCATCGGGGGAAACGCCCTGTTTTGCCTGTGCCAGCGACCACAGGAAGGTGGAACGCGTGCCGGAGCGGCAATAGGCCAGAATCTTGCCCTGGGAGTCCGCAAGAGCCTCAATCATCGCATCAACCTGCGGCGCGGAAAAACCGCTATGGGTGATCGGAATCGTCACATAATCGATTCCGGCGGCTTTGGCTGCCGCTTCGATATCGGCGCTCTGGGGCGCAGACGGATCCTCGCCATCGGGGCGATTGTTGATGATCAGGGAGACGCCGTCGGCCTTGGCAGCGACGATGTCGTCCAATGTGATTTGCGGCGAGACGCTGATCTGGTCGTTAATTTTTCGGAACATGCTGTGAATCTCCTCTGTCGGGATGGATGTATCGGTTGTGGTGGCAGCATCGCAGCCAATCAGGGCAATCGGCAACAGCATATACAGGAACTTCATATATTCATCTGCTCCGCCTCGGTCACATCGCGAATGACCGCCAGAAAGGCGTCGCCATGTTTTTCCAGTTTCGCCGCGCCGACGCCGGGAAGTTCGCCAAGCGCCGCCAGACTGTCCGGTTTCAGTCCGGTCATATCACGCAGCACGCTGTCGTGGAAGATCACATAAGGTGGTACGCCCAGTTCCTTGGCCAGCTCCATCCGTTTCTTGCGCAGCGCTTCGAACAGCGGATCACCAAAGGGGTTGGGAGAGGCGCTGCTGCCGCGCCGTTTGCGCGAGGCACGCTTGGGTGGTTCGACGATTGCAACTTCTTCCTCACCCTTCAGGATTTTGCGCGCTTCCGGACCGAACATCAGACCGCCATGCTCGGTATTGCGCAGCGCATCGCGGAGCAGCAGCGACCGCGATACCGGCTTGATCAATGCGGCTTCGTCCTCATCGACAATATCGAACACCGAAAGCTGATCATGACCGCGCGAGAGGATTTTCTCATCCTGCCGTCCGGTCAGCACCGCTTCGAGATGGGTGACACCGAAACTCTGCCCGGTGCGATAGACGGCGGACAGGAACTTGCGCGCCAGTTCGGTTACATTGCGGGTTGCGGGGGCGTTGAGACAATTGTCGCAATTGCCGCATTGCGCGGGAGGGTTCTCGCCAAAATGCTTGAGCAGGACCGCGCGCCGGCATCCCGCGGTTTCGACCAGACCGCCGAGGGCAGCGAGCCTCGCCCGCTCGCTCTCCAGCCGGGTCTCGTCAATTTCTCCGAGCCGCTGTCGCGCCCTGGCGAAATCTTCCGCACCCCAGAACATATGCGCCTCTGCCGGATCGCCATCGCGCCCGGCACGACCGGTTTCCTGATAATAGGCTTCGATTGATTTTGGCAGTCCGGCATGGGCGACAAAGCGCACGTCCGGCTTGTCGATCCCCATGCCGAAAGCGATGGTGGCGACCATCACCATATCTTCCGACGCAACAAAATCATGCTGGTTCTGCTGGCGGACTTCGGGCGGCAGTCCGGCGTGATAGGCGCGGGAGCTGCGACCGGTGCTGGCGATCCGGTCGGCCATTTTCTCCGTCGCCGCCCGGGTCTGGGCATAGACAATGCCCGGTCCGGGGATGCGATCGACGAGGTCCCCGATCTGGCGGGCCAGCCCGGCGCGCGGGCTCATGCTGTAACGGATATTGGGGCGGTCGAAGCCGGCGAGGATCAGGCCATCCTGTTCGATTCCCAGCTGCACCAATATATCGTCGCGGGTATGGGCGTCGGCGGTGGCAGTGAGCGCGAGCCGTGGAACCGTCCCGAAATGGTCGAGCAGGGGGCGGAGCAGGCGATAGTCGGGGCGGAAATCATGGCCCCATTCGGAGACGCAATGCGCCTCGTCTATGGCAAAAAGCGAAATGTCGGTCTGTTCCAGCAATTCGCGGAAATGGGACTGGGACGCACGCTCCGGTGCGGCGTAGAGCAAATCAAGGTCACCCGCTTTCAGTCGGGCAACCGTCTCGGCACGGTTGCTGTCGGCAGAGGTGAGGGTCGCCGCCCGTATGCCGACCGCTTCGGCGCTGCGCAACTGATCGTGCATCAGCGCGATCAACGGTGATATGACGATGGTTGTGCCCTTGTTGGCCAAAGCGGGGAGCTGATAGCAGAGCGATTTTCCGGAACCGGTCGGCATGACGGCAAGCGTATTCTGCCGCGTCATCACGCGGTTCAGCACCTGATCCTGTACACCGCGAAAGCTGCTGTAGCCAAAGGTCGATTTGAGTAGGGGAAGGAGGGCTTCGGTCATAGGCCTTTCCCTAGCCAGACCGGCATCAATACGAAACCGCAAAAGCGAGAATGACCGAAATTGTGTGATCCATCATCCTGTTGCGGGGTGGTTAGGCCGGTTCCCGCTGGTCCTCAGCCTGCCGCTTCCACATGTCGGCATAGAGCCCGCGCTTGACCAGCAATTGCCGGTGACTGCCGCGCTCGGCGATAAGGCCGTCGTTGAGGACAATTATCTCGTCGGCATGGGTGATCGTGGAAAGCCTGTGGGCGATGATCAGTGTCGTGCGGCGTTCCGATATCTTTGCCAGCGTCGCCTGAATCTCGTCTTCGGTGCGGCTGTCGAGCGCCGAAGTCGCTTCGTCGAGGATCAGGATTGGCGGGTTTTTCAGCAGGGTTCGCGCAATCGCGACGCGCTGTTTTTCGCCGCCCGACAATTTGAGCCCGCGTTCGCCAACCTGGGTATCATAGCCGTCGGGCAGCTTGGCGATGAAACTGTCGAGCGCGGCTCCGCGCGCCGCTTCCTCGATCTCCGCCTGGGTCGCGCCTTCGCGGCCATAGCCGATATTATAGCCGATACTGTCGTTGAACAATACGCTGTCCTGCGGGACAATGCCGATGGCGCCGCGCAGACTGTGCTGGGTGACTTCGGATATGTCCTGTCCGTCGATCAATATCCGGCCGGATTGCGGGTCGTAGAACCGGAATAGCAAGCGTGCGATCGTCGATTTACCAGCACCGGACGGTCCGACAATCGCCAGCGTGCCATCCGGCGGAACTTCGAAGTCAAGGCCGTGCAATATCTCGCGGTCTGCATCATAGCCGAACACGACATTTTCAAAGCGCACGCTTCCATCGGATACCTGCAGGGGCTTGGCGCCCGGTTTGTCGACCACTTCCTGTTCGGTGTCGATAAGCTTGAACATCGCATCCATGTCGACCAGACCCTGACGGATCGTGCGATAGACCATGCCGAGCATGTCAAGCGGCCGGAACAGCTGCATCAGCAGCGCGTTGACCAGCACCAGATCACCGACGGTCAGGTCACCCTGTTTCCAGCCATAGACGCTGAACGCCATCGCGCCGATCATCGTCAGATTGGTGATGATCGACTGGCCGATGTTGAGCAGGCCGAGCGAGTTTTCCGATTTGACCGCTGCGGCGGCCCAGTCCCGCATCGCCTGATCATAGCGTTCGGCTTCGCGCCGTTCGGCGGTGAAATATTTGACGGTTTCGTAGTTCAGTAATGCATCGACCGATCGACCGATCACCCGCGTATCCATGTCGTTCATCCGTGCCCGCAAAGCATTGCGCCAATCGGTTACCTTGCGGGTGAAGGTGATATAGATCGCGACCATCGCCACCGTTGCCGCGACCAGTCCGAAACCGAATTTGATCTGGAAGATAATCAGCACCGCAGCCAGTTCGACGACCGTCGGGGCAATGTTGAACAGGAGAAAATAGAGCATGGTATCGATGCTCTTGGTGCCGCGTTCGATGATCTTGGTGACTTCACCGGTGCGGCGACCGAGATGAAAACGCAGTGACAGATTGTGGAGATGGGTAAAGACATTGGTCGCCAGACGGCGCGCAGCCTGCTGACCGACCTTTTCAAACACGATGTTCCGGAGATTGTCGAACATGACCTGTCCGAACCGGGCAAAACCATATGCGGCCACCAGCGCGAGCAATACCGTCAGTTCGGTGTTGAGGCTGTCGTCGGACATGCCGTCGATAACCGCTTTGTAAAGGAACGGCATGGTAAGGACCGCCGCCTTGGCACAGAGCACCAAGAGACCCGCCAGAATGATGCGTAGCCGCAAACCTGGCTCGCCCTTGGGCCAGAGATAGGGCAGGAAGCGCTTCATCGTAGGAATCATCGGTGGGTCGATCTGACCCTGGGTGCTATAGTCTGGTGGCATGGGCTGGATGTAAGGACGTCCTGCCCAATTGTCTATGCGCAGTGGAGGCCGGCTTTAAAAACTGCCACTGACGGTCAGCCGGTAGATCAGTCCGAATTCCCGGCTGCGGTCCTCGACGAAGGCAATCGGGCCGTTGCGACGTCCCCGCATGAACGGGCGGTCACGATCGCCCGGCTGGCCCAGCAGATTGCCATAAGCCGTGCGGGTAAAATTTTCGCTGCGCCCCAGAAGATTGCCTAGTTCGGCTTTCACCGTCAGTCCGAAGACATTTTTATGTTCGGCGAAGATCCAGGTATATGGGGCGCCGGTGCGGAAATTGTTCACCTGGTCGAGGCGAAGAAATTTCGAATAGCGGAAATCTTCTGCTCCTGCCCCCCATGCCCAGTTGCTGTTCGGAATATCGTGCCGGAATGTCACTTCATAGGTGAAGATTTTATCATCACTGATCCGGCGATGAATGCCGGTCAAAGGGTCGCGTAGCGCGCTTTTGCGGATTTCGCCCTCAATATCCAGTTTGGCACCGTGCCAGCCAATCGGATCAAGCAAGAGGCTTGAAACCAGTTCGACGCCATAGCTGGTCGCGCTGTCGAGATTGCCGCGCGCTTCGGTGGTTGCCGTGATCGGGATCGAATCGACAATATCGCTGAATTTCTCGCCGTAAATGCTGACCGTCATCGAACCCCATGGACCGAGCTTTCTTGTGGTTTCCAGTTCTGCCCGCCAGCTTTGCGGCGGTACCAGGCCCGGATTTCCGGCATTGCCATTATTCTGGGAGACATCGACCGATTCCACGAAATCAAAAAAATCGAGCTGACCGACCAATCGTTCGACTTTCAGACTGACATCCAGATTGGGCCGGGGCCTCCACGCCAGCGAGACCGATCCCTTCGGGCGAATGAACGACCGGCTCTGACCGGCGACACCGCTCTGGCTGATCTTGCTATATTCACCGCCCAATGTCGCCTGCAGGTTGAGCCTGTCGGACAGGGGACGCCCATAGGAGCCGATAATCTCGCCGCGATATTCGGTGACCTTGCTGTTGGCGTTGGTCAGCGCGACCGGCTGGAAAATGCCCTGCGTGTCGAGCACCGCCAGCGCGGCCTCATTGTCGAGAAAATTATAAGCGCCTTCAACACTGATGCCCCAGTCGGTTCCGCCGGTGGTTTTCCAGCCATATTCGGCACGCAATATAGACTCGCCTTCATCGGTCACCCGATCAAAGCGGGTGCCGTTTGGTGGAGTGAGGCCATCGTAAAAAGTCTGTCCGAAAAAATCGCTGACCGGGCTATGTTCGAAACGCTGCAGGCCGATCAGTTTTAGACGGCCACCCGCGAGTGGAAATTCATAGTCGATGCTGAATTCCGCGTTCCATTCATTTTCGCGGCTGGAATAATCTTCGAAAATATCCGGCTGACCGATTTGCGTGCGATCTGTGACGACGGTCTCCCGCCCACGATAGATCTGGTAGGCACCATTGGCGTTGAATAGCGCGCCCCCGTCGCTCGTGCGACTATAGGAGGCGCTCAGTTTCGGCTGATCCTGTCGATAGCGGGCGATTTCATCGCGTTCGAACAGCAAGTTGCCGTAACGGTCGGTTGCGTTTTCGGGACCTTCAACGCCATTGCGGGCGGCGTCATTTTCCAGCGACAGGGTGAAGTCGCCCCTGCCGAGCTTTCCGCTGATCGATGCTTCGCCGGCAAACCAGTTGTTGCCCGACCGGCGCCATCGCGGATCCCATTTGAAATTGCCGCTAAGGCCGCTCGCTTCATCCGCCTTGGTCACCAGATTGAGCACCTGGCCGGAAAGACCGGAGATGCTGAGCGTTGCCCCGTCGACAATCTCGATCCGGACGACATTGGCGGCGGATATCCGGCCGAGAAAAGTAAAGGCGTCACTATTTTTTCCCGAGATTCGGGCACCGTTGATCAGGACATTCTCGTCGGCCTGGCCGAGGCCGCGCTGGCTATCGTCGCCCGTGTCGATAGTGAAGCCGGGTACCTGACGGACCATGTCCAGCGCGGTCCGCGGATTAAAGCGGGAAAATTGTTCGGCTTCATATATCTGCCGTCCATCTTCCGTCCGCGGCTGCAGGGAAGACAGGGGGGTGGTTTGCCCCAATACGGCTCCGGGGATGATTGCGGATGCGATCAGCGCGCCGGTCACGATGCTGGTCCAGGCCTGTGTTCTGCTGTTCAAGATTTTCCCCTCCGAGCCGTCTGCCTCTGGTGGGGCGCTGCTATGCCCGATTGGTTGCAGTCGATACCGGCTTTCGATAAACTACGTTCGTAGTCGGATGAACGGCATTTGACGCTCTGGATAGTAAGTCATTGAATATCAATGCTTGTTGAAAAAAAGCACCCAGGCCGCCGCGCAATTGGCAAGCGTGTAGACGAAATAGAAAATCACCGCGGTCAGCATGCCCATATTGGCGAAGATCATGGCTGCTGCGAGCATGAAGAATTCCAGCATATAGCTGCCATAGGGGCCAAGGATCTTGCGGAAACTGCCACGCGCCTCGGCAATCAGCGGATGGTTGCTCTCGAGCATGGCCCTGTGCATCGCGAAATTGGCGACGCCGCAAAGGAAGATGACAAAAATATACATGGGCGCAACATAAACGCATTTGCCGCCATTGTCATTTGATC
>CAJQNR010000127.1 GCA_905479715.1 uncultured Sphingorhabdus sp. | reverse complement strand
GCTCTTGTCCTCGCGCTCTTCCTGTTCCATCCGCTTGGCTTTCGCTTCGAGCCAGTTGGAATAATTGCCTTCGAACGGGATGCCCTTGCCGCGGTCGATTTCGAGCACCCAGTTGACGACATTGTCGAGGAAATAGCGGTCATGGGTGACGAGAATGACGTTGCCGGGATAGTCGATCAGATGCTTTTCGAGCCAGGCGACGCTTTCGGCATCAAGATGGTTGGTCGGTTCATCGAGCATCAGGATTTCCGGCTTGTCGAGCAGCAGGCGGCAGAGCGCGACGCGGCGTTTTTCACCACCGGAGAGATCGGTTACCGGGCTGTCACCGGGAGGGCAGCGCAGCGCTTCCATCGCGATTTCGAGCTGATTGTCGAGGGTCCAGCCATCGACCGCATCGATTTTTTCCTGCAGCGTGCCCATTTCTTCCATCAGCGCGTCAAAATCGACGTCTTCCGGCGGATCTCCCATGATGTTGGAGATTTCATTGAAGCGCGCGACCAGATCGGCGACTTCGCGGACGCCGTCCATGACATTTTCCTTGACCGTCTTGCTCTCGTCGAGATGCGGTTCCTGCGCGAGATAGCCGACGCGAATGCCCTCGCCTGCCCAGGCTTCACCCTGAAATTCGTCATCCTGGCCCGCCATGATCTTCATCAGCGTCGATTTACCCGCGCCGTTCTTGCCGATGATGGCAATTTTCGTGCCCGGCAGGAACTGCAGATGGATATTGTCGAGCACCGGCTTGGGAGCACCCGGGAAGGTCTTGGTCAGACCTTTCATGACATAACTATATTGGACGGCCATTATATTCGCTTTCAAAGTTGCGCGTCATCCCAGCAGATGCTGAAATCTCAGGCGGCTTGGCGCTCGGTTTTAGGAGATCCCGGCTTTCGCCCGGATGACAGGTTATTTTCAGGGCTTATGTAGCTATTCCGCCTCTCCCCCGCAAGAGACCATTGGCAAAGCATAAAAGGCGGGTTAGTCAGCAGCCATGAGAAAAATAACCACCCTGCTCGCTGGCGCATCGGCGCTTCTTTTGTCCACCACCGCTCTCGCCGATAGTCATGATCCGGTCGCACTGCAGGCCAAGGCGTTGCAGGACGACATCGCCTGGGACATTGTCGAGGGGCTGACCACCGAAGTCGGGCCGCGACAGGCGGGCACCGAAGCCGAAGCCCGCGCACGCATTTGGGCGGTCGCCAAGCTGAAAGCGCTGGGGTTCAGCAATGTCCGCAGCGAGCCTTATATGATGCCGACCTGGATCAGGGGCAAGGAAACGGCGGCTGTGGTCAGCCCTTTCCCGCAGCCGCTCACGATCACGGCAATCGGCAATAGTGGCAGTACCGGCGACAAGGGGCTGACGGCGGAGGTGGTTTATTTCCCGACTCTGGCTGACCTGATCGCGGCGCCCGATGGCAGCCTTAAGGGCAAGATCGCCTTTGTCAGCCATGCCATGAAACCGACCCAGGACGGATCCAGCTATGGGGCTTTCGGAGGGGCGCGCTTTGTCGGACCGAATATTGCTGCCAAGAAAGGCGCGGCAGCGATTGTCATCCGTTCTGCCGGAACCGATCATCATCGCAATCCGCACACCGGCAACACCAATTTCGAAGCGGGCGTGACCCCGATTCCCGCCGCGGCGCTGTCCATTCCGGATGCGGAAAATCTCGAGAGAATCTTCGCCCGCGGCAAGCCGGTGAAGCTCAATCTCGTGCTGACCCCCCGGAATATCGGGCAACAGCAGTCCGGCAATGTGATTGCCGAGCTGCCGGGCAGCGATCCGTCGCTGGGCATGGTCGTGATCGCCTGTCATCTCGACAGCTGGGACCTCGGCACAGGTGCGATTGACGATGCTTCGGGCTGCGCCATCACCACGGCTGCGGCGAAGCAGATCATGGCGACAGGCCAGCCCAAGCGTACGATCCGGCTGCTCTGGGCAGGCGCCGAGGAAGTCGGCATCTGGGGCGGCAAAGCCTATGGCGAGGCGCATAAGGGCGACAATCACGCGCTGGCGATGGAATCGGACTTTGGCGCCGACCGGGTCTGGCGGGTGGAATTCAACCTGCCCGACAGTGCCTCATCGGTCGCAGCAGAAATAGCCCAGGCCCTGCAGCCGCTCGGGATCGGACGCGGGCAGCAGAAAGCGGGCGGCGGCGCGGATGTTCAGTCGATCATCGCCAATAACAATCTTGCGGTAATCGATCTGCAGCAGGATGGCAGCCGCTATTTCGACCTCCACCACACGCCGGACGATACGCTCGACAAGATCGATCCGGAACAATTGCGCCAGAATGTGGCCGCCTGGACCACGGTGCTTTCGATCATCGCCAATAGCGATGCGGATCTCAGCATGCCGGCAAAACAATGAGAATCGGTGCGCTTCTGACGGCCTCCGCGCTGCTGCTTTCTGCCTGTTCCGAAACCCCCGTCGAGGAAAAGGGCGACGAGGCAATCGCCGAGATGGAAACCCAGATTGAAGAAGACGCGAAATCGCTGGAGGAAGCGGCCGATGAAGCGGTTAAGGCGCTGGCAGAGGAAATTGATGCCGAGCTGGCCGCCGACGGCATTCCCGATCCTGCCGTGGAAACGACGGCGGATGTAGTCGAAGATTAGTCAGACGGGACAGCTTGCAGGCTATCCAAGGGCGTTTCCATTTTAGCCCACCGGCAGGCATAATGTCGCACGCAATCCACCATTTTCGCGATTTTTCAGGATAATATCACCGCCATGTTCCCGAGCAATTGCGCGCGCGAGCGTCAGTCCCAGCCCCGACCCGCCGGTGGCGCGATTGCGGGACGCGTCGCCCCGCAAAAACGGCTCGAACATCGTCTCGATTTTTTCTTCGGGAATGCCGGGACCGTCATCATCAATATATATCATCAGCATATCTCCAGACTTTTCCACAGAGATATCCGCAGTCTGGCCATAAAGCGTCGCATTGCCGATCAGGTTCCTCAGCGCCCGGCGAACGAGCGTTTCGCGGATATTAGCGGTCTGCTTTTCGCCGCGCTGATAGCGGACGTCGTGCCCGAGATCGGTGAATTCATCGACAATCGTTTCGATCAGCGAACGGATGTCGACCATATCCGTGGACTCGTTGGAACGGCCAAGGCGAGCGAGAGACAGAATGTCGTCGAGCGTATGGTCAATATCTTCGATGCCGGCGATCATGCGTTCGCGGTCATCATCATCTTCGACATTTTCGACCCGGACCCGCAGGGCGGCCAGTGGTGTGCGAAGATCATGTCCGATCGCCCCCAGCATGACGTCCTTTTCCTTGATCATGCTGCTCACGCGGCCGCTCATGTCGTTGAACGCCCGGATCAATTCCCGGGTATCGGGAGGCCCCTGTTCTTCCAGCATCTCCGTTTCGCCGGGTTTAAAGGAATGCGCTCTGGCGGTGAGCGATTTCAACGGTCGCGAGATATAGCGTCCGAGGATGATCAGCGGAATCAGCATCAGAAGATAGATGGTAATAGTTTGAAATAGCAGGGTCCGCACCAATAGGGGCGTGCGCGCACGTACAGCCGAGGCAATACTGACCCACTGGCCGTCCGCCTGCTTCGCCGAGATAATCACAAAACCTGTGGTTTCGGTTGGCGATGCCTGTCCGCCCATTGACCGGTTTATCGGATTATTGCGCCATTCGCCCCGATTGGTCCCGATCACATGACCGGTCATGTCGTCCGTCAGGTCGCGGAGGGATGTCACACGAATTTCGGAAAATCCTATACCCATATTGGCAAAGGCCTGCCCCGCTCGTGCTTCAAGCTCCGGCAGGCGCGGCATATCGCCGGTCACCGCACTTTCGGAACTATAGCGAATCTGCCCCATTCGGCGGGTACGCGCCGCGCCATAGCGCATGACGGATCGGTCATTGGCCTGCCTGTCCAGACCAAATGCGATCCGCGAGACAGCCGATGTCGACGCTTCCACCAAATTCTGGGTCTGTGCGCCGCGATAGAGCAGGAAACTGTTTATCCCCTGCGCCAGCAACAGCATAAGGGCAACGACGAGCAGAAGTTGGCCGACCAGGCTTTTGGGCCATAAACGCTTCACAGGGATTTCACCTCGCCCGCCAGCATATATCCGCCGCCCCAGACCGTCTTGATGATTTCAGGATTTTTGGGGTCGGTCTCGATTTTCCGGCGCAGCCGGCTGATCTGGTTGTCCACGGCGCGGTCGAAGGCATGGGCCTCGCGCCCCTGGGTAATGTCGAGCAACTGGTCCCGGTTGAGCACTTTTCCGGCCCGCGAAACGAGAGCCAGCAGCATCTGATATTCTCCGGTTGAAAGCGAAACGCTCACGCCCTCTGAATCGATCAGGCTGCGCTTGTCACATTTGAGGGTCCAGCCCGAAAACTGATAGGCTCCGCCCGCTGTTTCCACCTGTTTCGCGCCGCCTTTTTCCATCCGGCGCAATATAACCTTGATCCGCGCGACAAGTTCGCGGGGACTGAATGGCTTGGTGATATAATCATCCGCGCCCAGTTCGAGCCCGATGATCCGCTCGGTTTCCTCGGTCTTCGCGCTGATGAAGATAACCGGGATGCTGGTCTTGTCGGTGACATAGCGGCACAGGCTCAGCCCGTCTTCGCCGGGCATCATGATGTCGAGCAGGATTATGTCAAAATCATAGGCATTGAGCAGAGATCTGGCGACGCTCGCATCACCGGCCTGCTGGACCTTATAGCCTTGTTTGATCAGATATTCCGCCAACGGCTCGCGCAATGTGGCTTCGTCATCGACCAGCAATATGTGAATCTTGTTCGTCATCAAATCGCCCTATCACAGGTTCAGCCAAAAGAAACGGACCGCCAGCCAATTTGGGGGAGAAGGGGAGATGGCTGACGATCCGTTCGCGAAAAGAGTGGTTCAGGGATTAACCGCCTCTTTTATTCCGTTCGCCCTTGCGAGCCTTGTGAGCAGCCTGACGCTCTTCTTTGGTGATCTTGCCGTCACCATTGGCATCGACCTTGTCAAACCGCGCCATTGCTGCCGTGGTAAACTCGGCCTTGCTGATCTTCTTGTCACCATTGGTATCGGCACTGCGCATCATTGCCATGCCATGACCGCCACGCTTCTGGCCTTTGCCGCGCATGCCTTTGCCGCCGCGTTTGTCGCCCTTCTTGTGGACTTCATCCTGGCTCAGCTTGCCATTGCCATCGGCATCGGCACGAGCAAAGCGTTCAGACTTCCGGGCTGCTTTCGCCGCATCCATTTCGGCTTGTGAAAGTTCACCGTCGCCATTGGTATCCATCTTGGCAAAACGTTCGGCGCGCTTGGCGTCCCGGTCTTCCTTGGAAAGCTGTCCGTCACCATTGACATCCATCTTTGCAAAGCGCGTGTTCAGCGATGCGGTCATTTCCGCGCGGCTGATTGCGCCGTCACCATCGGTGTCAGCGCGTGCGCCACGATCACCAGGAGCGGCGATGGCGATACCGCCAACCATCAGCATTGCAGCGGCGCTCGAGATCAAAATTGACTTTTTCATATGTTATTCCTTCATTCCAGTTCACGGAGACGGCTATTCGTTTCCGCCATGAATATTGTTCTAACGGGAAGTTGTCGCTGAACTTTGTCAGAACAGCACTAAATTGTCGCAAATTGTATCAGCGCGGGCGTTCTGTTCATCCCGGCGCAATATCCTTGCCAGAACAGCAGGTTATATGGGCAATGTCAGGAAAACTGGACTGGCCCATGACCGGAACAAGCAGAGTTTTTAACGTGTCGCCAGATCCCGGGAACGCTCCCTGATCTTCTAGGATAAATCGGGAGAGGTGATTTGACCGAGATTTCCTGAAAAGAATATCTGGAGCGGGTGAAGGGAATCGAACCCTCGTCGTAAGCTTGGAAGGCTTCTGCTCTACCATTGAGCTACACCCGCATCACCGGATTGACCGGATGCGCCGCTATTGCCATTGCTTTTGTGATGCGTCAATCACGAAAGAACGAGATTTTCCTTAACCTTCGGACCGCTTCGTTCAAACCATAGCGCCACAGCCTGCTGCTCGGCTTCGTTCATATGCAGTCCCAGTTTCGAACGCCGCCACAGAACGTCCTCTGCCGTGCAGGCAAATTCACGGTCGATCAGCCACTGAATCTCTATTTCATACAGACCGGCAGCAAATTTCTGCCCCAAATCCGCCAGGCTTTTGACCTCTGCGAGAATCAATGCGGTATCGGTCCCGTAGGCCCGAACGAGGCGGTGGATGATTGACCGGTCGATCATCGGCCAACGTTCCGCATATTGCTCGACCAGCGCGTCGAAGCCATCGGGAGGAAAATCTCCACCGGGAAGATGCGCCTCTTTGGTCCAGTCATCGCCGTCGACATCGAGCGCCTCCGAGAGCGTCCGGATCGCCTGCAGGGCAAGAACGCGATAGGTGGTAATCTTGCCGCCAAAGATCGACAGAACCGGCGCGCCGTTGTCATTGTCAAAGTCGAATACAAAATCCCTTGTGACCGTGGCCGCGGTCCGGCTGTGATCGTCAAACAGCGGCCGCACGCCGGAATAAGTCCACCGGATATCCTCCCGGACGACCGGTGTTTCAAAATATTCGCTGGCCGCTTCGCACAGATAGTCGATTTCACCATCGCTGATCTTCGCAGGGCCTTCGGCATAGCTCCACGGCTCGTCGGTGGTCCCGATAAGCGTATGATCGCCTTCATAAGGAATGGCGAAAATGATGCGACCATCCTTGTTCTGGAAAATATAGCTATGGTCACCGTCATATTTGCGCTTCACAACGATATGGCTGCCCTTGACCAGACGGAGTTTCGCCGCGTGATCGCTGCGGTCGTAGAGCGCGGTAACCGGATCGACCCACGGGCCCGCCGCGTTGATCACAATCTTCGCCTGTTCGGTCTTCTTCGCCCCACGCTGGTCAATTTCCAGGGTCCAGTGATCCTGACCCCGCTCCAGTCCGACACAATTGGCGCGGGTCCGGATATCGGCGCCACGGTCGGCAGCATCGCGGGCGGTGAGCGAAACGAGCCGGGCGTCCTCGACCCAGCAGTCGGAATAGGCAAAGCCCTTTTTCAGCCGATTTTGCAGCGGATCACCGCGATGGTCCCTGAGCAGATTGAGACTTTTGGTCCCCGGCAATATTTCCCGTCCACCAAGATGGTCATAGAGAAACAGACCGAGACGGAGCAGCCAGGCGGGGCGCATGCCTTCATCCACCGGCAGGACAAAGCGCATCGGCCAGATGATATGCGGCGCTGCACGGAGCAGGACTTCCCGCTCCTTTAGCGCCTTGCGCACAAGATTGAATTCATAATGTTCAAGATAGCGCAAACCGCCATGGACCAGCTTCGTGCTCGCCGACGATGTGTGCGAGGCGAGATCGTCCCGCTCGACGAGCAGGACCTTCAATCCCCTGCCCGCTGCATCGCGCGCAATTCCGACGCCATTTATGCCGCCGCCAATGATGGCCAGATCATACATCGCACCAGTCATAGAGAAACCAGCGGTTTGTGCAATGTCGCAATGCTGCAATGCAATATATCCTGCTTTTGCTTGCGTTTTGGATGCCAGCTTATAGCGTGGCCGGCAAAGGGAGCGGACATGGTTGCACAGCATATTCTGGTCATCGACGAAGGAACGACATCGACCCGCGCGATGCTGTTCGGAATGGACGGCAAATTGCACGCGTCGCAGCAGGAAACACTGACGCAATATTATCCAGCCCCCGGGCTGGTTGAACATGACGCCACAGAAATCTGGGACAAAACGCTGTCCTGCTGTCAGAAAATGATCGAAAAAGCGGGCGGTGCCGACAAAATCGCAGCGATCGGGATCACCAACCAGCGGGAAACCGTCGTCGCCTGGGACAAGAGGAACGGCGAGCCGCTTGGCCGGGCGATCGTCTGGCAGGATCGCCGGACGGCTGACAAATGCGACGCGCTGAAGGGCGAGAAACTCGAGCCGATGGTACAGGCGAAGACCGGCTTGCTGCTCGACCCCTATTTCTCGGGCAGCAAGATCGGCTGGATGCTGGAAAACTGGCCGCAGGTGCGCGCGGCGGGTGACAATCTTGCGTTCGGAACAATCGAATCCTATCTCATCTACCGGCTGACCGGTGGCGAGCATGTGACCGATGCCAGCAACGCCAGCAGAACAATGCTGATGGCGTTGGATGGAGACGATTGGGATGATGCGCTTCTTGCGCTGTTCGACATACCCAGAAAGGCGCTGCCACAAATTGTCGACTGCGCCGGGCATCTCGGCACCACCGCGGTGGAATTGTTCGGCGGCCCCATCGCCATTTGCGGCGCTGCCGGTGATCAACAGGCCGCAACCATCGGCCAGGCCTGTCTTGAACTTGGTCAGACAAAGGCAACCTTTGGTACCGGTGCCTTCATCCTGACCAATAGCGGCGACACGCCTCCACGGTCGGAAAATCGCCTGTTGTCGACGATACTCTATCAACATCAGGGCAAGCGGATTTACGCGCTGGAAGGATCGGTTTTCGTGGCCGGGAGCCTGATGCAGTGGCTCCGCGACGATATCGGCTTGCTGAAATTTGCCGGCGAGAGCGAGGAACTGGCGCGGTCGGTTGACGATAATGGCGGTGTCTATCTCGTTCCCGCCCTGTCCGGTCTGGGCGCGCCCCACTGGCGGGCCGATGCGACAGCGACAATCTCCGGACTAAGCTTTTCGTCAAAGAAGGCCCATATCGCACGGGCGGCGCTGGAATCGATGGCCTATCAATGTTTTGATCTGAAAACCGCCTTTTCCGCCGATGGCGTCGACTGGCAAAATCTCCGGATCGACGGTGGCATGGTGGCCAATGACTGGATGGTGCAGGATTTGGCCGATATATTGGATATCAACGTCGAACGGCCGGAATTTTTCGAGACCACGGCGCTCGGCGCCGCCATGCTCGCGGCCGTGGGTTGCGGAATCCATCCTTCACTCGAAGCGGCTTCGGAAATGATATCTGGCCTGGATGTGCATGTCCCGAATATCGACCCGGCGACCAGAACAGGGCGTCTTGCCGGGTGGAAGCGGGCGATCGATTCCGTCCTCGCGCGCTAGGCTTCCTGCAACAAAAAAGCCCGCATGAAGCGGGCTTTTAATTATGCTGCTGATAACTGCTATCAGGCGTCAGCGGTTTTCTTTTTCTTCTCGGCTTTCACATCGGCCCAGATCGTCCGGTAGGACAGATAGGCGAGGATCGTTGCGATCAGCAGGAAGGCGAGAACCGCCCAGCCTGTTTGATGACGTGCTTCCAGCTTGGGCTCAGCGGTCCAGATCAGGAAAGCGGAGACATCTTCAGCCATCTGTTCGATGGTCGCCTTGGTCTCATCGGAATAGCTGACCATATCGTCGGCTGCCAATGGTGGTGCCATCGCCAGATTCAGGTTCGCGAAATAGGGATTATAATGCAGTCCCGGTCCCGGCTGGTTGGCGTCCGGCAGGTTGGCCGGTGGATCCATATAGCCGGTCAGCAGCGAATAGACATAGGGCGCTCCGCCTTCCCGTGCCTTGGTAATCAGGGACAGGTCGGGTGGGATTGCATTGTTATTCGCGGCACCGGCTGCGACATTATTCGCAAAAGGCTTGGGGAATTTGTCGGCAGGAAGCGGTGGGCGCGATGACATCTCGCCGGTCGCCGGATCAATATCCGGCGTCTGGATTGCCCAGTTGGCGGCAATCGCCTTCACTTCGTCTTCGTTATAGCCAATTTCTTCGAGATTGCGGAAGGCAACGTGACGGAGAGAGTGGCAGGCCGAACAGACTTCCTTGAACACCTGAAAACCACGCTGCAGTTGCTGGCGATCAAATTTGCCGAGCGGACCATCAGACGTGAAAGAAATGTCTTTCGCTTCCCGGTGGAACTCATGCTCTGCGGTTTCCGCTGGCGGGTTCGTGATATATTCCTTTGCCCCCATGCCAAATGAGACCAAGAGCCAGCCTGAAAAAAACAGGCCAATCAAGATTCCGATAATTCTTACCATTGCGACGGGTCCCTAATACTTAGCTGGCAGTTTTGAGTGGCTTGCCGGTTACCGATTCCGTGATGCTGTTCGGCAGCGGCTCAGGTTTTTCCAAACTCGACAATAGCGGCAATATGATCAGGAAATGCGCAAAATAATAAGCTGCGGCCAATTGGCTGATCATCACGAATGGTTCCTCAGCCGGCGCACCGCCACAATATCCAAGGATCAGGACATCAATCACAAGGATGCCGAAGAAGATCTTGAATTTGGGACGGAACTTGCCCGACCGCACGGGTGATTTGTCCAGCCATGGCAGGAAGAACCATACCAGGATCGCAGAGAACATCGCCAGCACACCAAGCAGTTTCGCCGGAATGAACAGGAAATCGAACGTGAAGGCGCGCAGGATCGCATACCATGGCCAGAAATACCATTCCGGAACGATATGGGCCGGCGTGGACAGAGGGTTGGCCGGAATATAGTTGTCGGCATGGCCCAGCGCGTTCGGCAGGAAGAACATCAGTGCGGTGAAGAAGATCAACGCGAGACCAATCGTCCAGCCATCCTTTGCGGTATAATAAGGATGGAATGGAACCGTATCCTGTGGCCCCTTCACATCGACACCGGTCGGGTTGTTCGATCCCGGAATGTGCAGCGCCCAGATATGCATGATGACAACGCCAACAATGACGAACGGCAGCAGATAGTGGAGCGAGAAGAAGCGGTTCAGGGCGGCATTGTCCGGAGCGAAACCACCAAGCAGCAGTTCCTGGATAGGCTTGCCGACCAGCGGAATGGCTTCAAACAGCCCGGTAATCACCTTGGCGCCCCAGAAGCTCATCTGTCCCCAGGGCAGAACATAGCCCATGAAAGCAGTGGCCATCGCGAGAAGATAGATAACCACGCCGAGCAACCACAGCATTTCGCGCGGTGCCTTGTAGGAGCCGTAGAAAAGTCCGCGGCCAATATGAAGATAGATTGCGATGAAGAAGAAGCTTGCGCCATTGGCGTGCGCGTAGCGGATCATCCAGCCACTGTTCACGTCGCGCATGATATGTTCGACCGAATCAAAGGCGATCCCAGAATTGGCCGCATAATGCATGGCCAGGATGATGCCGGTAACGATCTGGACGACCAGAAACAAACCGGCCAAGGAACCGAAGTTCCACATATAGTTCAAATTGCGCGGCGCGGGATAACCAGCACCAACGCTGTTGTAAACGAACCGTGGCAGCGGCAGCTGCTTGTCCATCCACTGACCGAATTCGGTCGTTGGCGTATATTCTTTTGCCCAAGGAAAGCTCATTGTTCTTCTGCCCCTTAGCCGATTTTCACGACGGTATCTGATAGGAATTCATGTTCCGGAACTTCGAGGTTCTTCGGAGCCGGACCTTTGCGAATGCGAGCGGCCGTATCATAGTGCGAACCGTGACACGGACAGAAATAGCCGCCATATTCGCCTTTGATTTCGCCTTGCGCGGCGCCCAGCGGTACACAACCAAGATGGGTACAGACACCAAGCGTAATCAGCCAATTTTCCTTGCCGGCGGTTGTCCGCTCGGCGAGTGTTTGTGGATCACGCAATTCCGAAGTCTGCACCGCATTGGCTTCGGCGATTTCTTTTTCCGTCAGATTGCGGATAAAAATGGGCTGCTTGCGCCAGCTGGTCTTGATCGATTGTCCCGATTCAATCGCCGAAATATCGACTTCAATCGAGGACAGAGCGAGGACATCCGCGCTCGGGTTCATCTGGTTTACCAACGGAATCACCGTAGCGACTGCCCCGGCACCAGCGAAACTCACTGCTGCTATATTGATAAAATCCCGGCGGCGAACGCCGCCTTCTTCTGCGACTGCCGTTTCAGCTGTTTCAACCGTTGCCATGCAAACAAGCCCTATAGAATTATTGTGACCCCTGACTGCCCGAATGTTCGATACTGCTCAACAACAGATTGAACAGGCAGTGAATTGCGCGCCTGATAGCCGCGAAGGATAGGGTTTGCCAACAGTGAATTTTCGATTGACCTAACATTCCCTTCCCGCTCATGGTGGATGGCCCATGAGGATAGCATTGTATCAACCCGAGATTGCGGGAAATTTAGGAACGATATTAAGGACTTGTGCCTGCCTTGGCGTGGCAGTTGATATCATAGAACCGTGTGGATTTCCGTTCAGCGACCGCAGCCTGAAGCGCGCCGGAATGGATTATTTCGAGCATGTTGAATATATTCGCCATGCGGACTGGGAAGCATTTCGCGCCGCCACCGATTCCCGAAAAGCCAGGATAATCCTGCTCTCCAGCAAGGCTGAAACCCCGCATCACGGATTCGCCTATCGCGAAGATGATATATTATTGTTCGGATCCGAAGGATCAGGAGTTCCCCGGACTATACATGATCAATGCGATGGTAGAATCACCATCCCGATGAAACCGGGAATGCGCAGCTTGAATCTAGCCGTTTCGGCTGGCATGGCCTTGGGGGAAGCACTCAGACAAACAGGAAAATTTCCGCAATGACAACAGAATTGGATGACCAGCAGCGCACCGCCCAGACGTGGTTCAAGGAACTGCGCGACCAGATTTGTGCGGAATTTGAAGCGATAGAATCGGAAGCCGGCAGTGATGCCACGTTTGATTATATCCCGTGGGATCGGCAGAATCCTGACGGCAGCCCAGGCGGCGGCGGTACACAGGGCCTGATGAAAGGCAAGATATTCGAAAAGGTTGGCGTGAACATCTCCACCGTCGACGGCGTGTTCAGCGAAGAATTCCAGGCCCAGATCAACGGTGCCGAAAATGATCCGCGGTTTTTCGCCACCGGAATCAGTCTCGTTGCCCATATGACAAATCCGCATGTTCCCAATGTCCACATGAACACGCGTTTCCTGTGCACGACCAAACGCTGGTTTGGCGGCGGCGCCGACCTCAATCCGGCGATTCCCTATGAGGAAGATACCGAAGAATTCCATGCCCGCTTCCGTTCCGCCTGCGCACCGCATAATCCGGAATATTATCCGCGTTTCAAAAAATGGGCCGATGACTATTTCTATATCCCGCATCGCCAGGTCCACCGCGGCGTGGGCGGCATATTCTATGATCATATCGAACTTGATCATGACACTGATTTTGACCGCCACTTTGCCTTTACCCAGGATGTCGGCCGCGCCTTTCTCGATATTTTTCCCAAGCTCGTCCGCAAGCGGATGGCGACCGAGTGGAGCGCCGAAGAAAAGCAGCAACAGCTGGAATGGCGGGGACGCTATGCCGAGTTTAATCTGGTCTATGACCGGGGAACAACGTTCGGACTGAAGACCGGGGGCAATGTCGACGCAATCCTGATGAGCCTGCCACCAGAAGCAAAATGGGTGTAACAAATGCGGGCGGCCTGCCGGTGAACGTTCCCAAAGGCCATGTCGCGACCGTCATCACCCATCTGGAGATGGTGCAAAAGCCGCTTCTCCCTTCGATTGAATCCGATCTTTCGCTGGAAAAATGGACCAAACCGGCGGTTGCTGATTATCTCGCCTTGTTTCGGAAAGTCGGAGAGCCATGGCTGTGGACCTCCCGGCTGTTGATGGCTGAAGACGAGGTCCAGGCCATCATTCATCACCCGGACATCGATCTCCAACTTGTCCGCAATGATAATATGGTGGTCGGTTTTATCGAACTGGATTTTCGGGAAACCGGACAATGTGAGATTGCCTTTTTCGGTCTGGTCACCGAGTTGAACGGCAAAGGCCATGGTCGCTGGATGATGAACCAGGCGCTAGACAAGGCATGGCGAGACGGGGTCGAGCGGGTCTGGCTGCATACATGCACCCAGGACAGCCCGCGCGCCCTGCCCTTTTACCGGCAATCCGGCTTTCGCATTTTCAAGCAGGAACTGGATCTGATGGCCGATCCGCGCCTGTCCGGCCATTTGCCCGAAACGGCCGCACCGCATGTGCCGATATTCAGTTGAAGACTTCCTTTACGTCGCTCTTCCTGCCCGTCAGTTGGATGTAGATCGATATAATGACCAAACTGAGCACAAGCTGAAAGGCGGTGCCGGTTAGCGAAGCCACCAGATTTTCGATGAATGGCCAGCCCGCGCCGCTCGTGGCCAGACCGGCAATGATCCCGGTGACAGACTGAAGAACGCCCATGGTTATCGTTCCGACGACCGCAATGATCAGGATGAACAGAAAGATCGCAAATCCGTTATTGCGGGTCAGCGACCAGCTTTTCTTGAGCGCCTCAATCGGATTTCTTTCGTCTTGGTCAACGATCACAACAGGCACGAGAATGAAACGGCAGGCGACATAGAGACCCGGAACGATCAGCAGGAAAAACCCCATCAGGGTCAGCAATCCGGTCAGAAAATTGGCGATCAGATAGATTAGAAAGACCTTCAGTGCTGCGACCAGATCTTCGGCGACGGTGTTGTTGCGCGAGGGGGCCAGAGCAAAATAAATTGCGAGACCGCCAAAACTGATGATCAGATTGGACGCCATGATCGACAGGGCATTCTCGCTGAAATAGGCGGAATAGACGACCATCATGCCATTGATATCTTCGTCGCCGTTCAAGAGGGGCTGATCGACAAATTGACTGAACAGAAAGGTCGGCAGAAACAGAAACACACCCGCAATCGCGATGATGGCTTCCTTATGCGCGCCGAGCAGGGCCATCGCACCGTTCCAGCATTGCATATAGTTAAGCTTCGTCATTTTCATTCCCGGATCCATTTCTCGATTAGCAACCCTTGCCACCCGGCCAGCAAAAGTGCACGAAAATATTATGAATGTTCTTGATGATATAGAATGGCGTATGTCGCCGGAAAAGGTCGAATATCCGGAAGCCTTGAGCGCAATGGAACGACGCAACGCGGCGGTTCAGACCGGGGACGCAAAAGAACTGATCTGGCTGCTGGAGCATCCGCCGCTCTATACCGCCGGGACCAGCTCCGATCCTGCAGAGCTGCTGACCGAATCCTTTCCGGTCTATGCCACCGGTCGTGGTGGCCGGCACACCTATCACGGTCCGGGCCAGCGAGTCGGCTATGTCATTCTCAACCTGAAGAAACGCAACGCGGACGTGCGCGGATTCGTCCATGCTCTGGAAGCCTGGGTGATTGCTGCGCTGGCAGAATTTGGTGTCGCGGCGCGGGCGGTTGATGGCCGGGTCGGTATCTGGTGTGACACGCCAGAGGGGCAGGAAGCAAAGATCGGTGCAATCGGCATCCGAATCCGCAAATGGGTCACGATGCATGGCTTTTCGGTCAATATTGATCCCGACCTCAGCCATTTCGGCGGCATCGTCCCGTGCGGCATCAGCGAATATCCTGTAACCAGCCTCGCCCAACTGGGTATCGCGATAAAGCTTCAGGAGTTTGACGAAGCGTTGCAAAAAACCGTTGGAGGCTTCCTGAAAGCGATTGATCGGGCCTGATCCGCAGCTATGTTACAGCTGTGCCACGATTGATGATGAGAGGATAGAATCATGACCAAATTCACCAGACTCGCCGCCGCAACTGCGGTCGCACTGACGATCTCCGCCTGTTCCGGAAACGAAGCGCCTGACGCCGGTGAAGTCACCGAAACCCAGATGGATGATGTCGATGTCATCGACGGCACGATCAGCGACGAAATGGTCGATGTGGATACGATGCAGGCGGTTGATGCTACCGGCGAGGAAGCCACCGATTCTGCGGACAAGACAGAAGAAACGGCGTCCGAACCAGAACCGGCAGAACAACCGGCAGAATAATATCAGGCCAACCCGAGAATCTTGTGATTCTGTAATGATAGACGCCATTTCGGATGGGCCTGGACAAATCCTATGGCCTGTTCGAGATGGGACTGGCTGGCGTCGCTGTCGCCGCGTGCATCCATCGGCTGCAGCAAGAGATTGGCAAAGGCCCAGCCTTCCATCTCCTGCCAATTGCTGTCATTCTGCGGCCAGACCAGTTTCAGTTCGTCTCCCGAGCGCTGAACCGTCTCGCTTTGCGCTTTCGGGCTGATGCATATCCAGTCGATCGAGCGCGGCACCGCAAGCGTCCCGTTCGATTCGATGGCGATGAAAAATCCCTCGGCGTGG
>CAJQNR010000126.1 GCA_905479715.1 uncultured Sphingorhabdus sp. | reverse complement strand
CGAGCGTGAACAGCTTATACTCAATTGCTATTTTGTGGAAGAGATGCAGCTTGATGAAATCGGGGCGATACTTGATGTGTCATCAGTACGCATATGCCAGATCAAGAAACGGGCACTGGAGAAACTTCAAGCTGCGATGACGATGGAATGATCTTACGTGCAGTATCTGCTGCCAGGTCGGCTATGATCCATGATCAACAAAAAAGCCTCCTCCCAACCGGGAAGAGGCTTTCTCGTGTTTGCTATGTTCTGATTTTACCGGATCAGGCTCAGGACAGACTGCTGAGTCTGGTTCGCCTGTGCCAACATCGCGGTCGAAGCCTGGCTCAGGATCTGGTTTTTGGCCAGTTCGGTTGTTTCAGCGGAGAAATCAACGTCCATGATCCGCGAACGCGATTCTGTCGTGTTCGCAATACGATCAGACAGGTTGGAAACCGTAGCTTGCAAGCGGTTCTGGTCAGCACCCAAAGAAGCCTGTGCGGTCGTTACCGTATCCAAAGCGGTATCCAGTGCCGCCAACGCTGTGGCTGCGCCAGCCTGAGTGGTGATGTCCAGGGCATCAACAGACAAGGTAGCAGCATTGACATCGGTCAATGTGATCGCCACCGTTTGGCCAGCGTCGGCACCGGTCTGAATATCGATCGTAGCATTCGTGCCGTCAAGCAAGGCCACGTCGTTGAAAGTTGTCCGATCCACAACATCCTGAATCTGGAGGGCCAATGCGTCAACTTCGACCTGCAGGTTGGTGCGGTCGCCTGCCGACAGCGTACCGTTGGCAGATTGAACGGACAGTTCACGCATGCGCTGCAGCATGCTGGTGATTTCGTTCATGCCGCCTTCAGCGGTCTGGGCAAGCGAAATTCCGTCATTGGCGTTACGAACGGCCATGTTCAATCCACGGACTTCAGAGGTCATACGTGTAGCAATCGAATAACCAGCTGCGTCGTCAGCAGCAGAGTTAACGCGGCTGCCTGTTGAAAGGCGTTCGATCGATTTTGCGAGACCCATTTCAGCTTGGTTAGAAGCATAGGCGGTACGCATCGCGGTTACGTTGGTTGCAATTACAGTCATGTTTTCTTCCTTTTCACAGTTGAAGTAATCGTTTCATCTAGCGGGTCACCTCGACAGATGAAGCGGCCTCGAAGAAGTTAACGGACGCCCCGCAAGTAAATTAAGCAACAAACTGTCGGGTTTCCGACAAGCAAGGGGAAAAGCGTCCAATTTCCGACATTTGTGACGGATTTCCGACAGGTATACCGGCAGCAATCGGCAGATTCTTGCCGTTTATGAAACTGGCACGGCCATTGCAAAGTAGTTTGGCGAGCACGGGGCATTAGATCCGGCGCTCGTTTAGCAACGTGAGGGAATGGCCATGATCAACGATAATCTGAACCCTAGCCTGGTCTCTAGGTTTCCAGAACTTGTCGATTTGTTGGCGGGTGTTGAAACAATTCACTCGGCCTCTCGCAATTCATCTTCCGCTACGCAACTACCCCGCACAACCCGCGAAGCATTCAAAGGTGAACGTAGAGGAGCAAAAGATCCTGTCGTGGTTTACCGCGATGGACCATTTCATTTCGTTCCGGCTACCCTCAGCCAACCACTGCGTATCGAATTCGGTAAAGCGGACAGAGAATTTGGTCTGTCTTGCATTGTTGAATCGATGCGCGGTGGCAAGGGGCCGGCTTATGCCGACCCAAAGTCGGTAGCTCTGTATAAATATGCCGCTCGCGTAGCGCGCAGCAATGCCAACGTCATGATTACCGGCCAGACCGGTACCGGCAAAGAAGGCATGGCGAGATTCATTCACGAGCACGGCGAGCGGGCAAACAAGCCGTTTGTCACCGTAAACTGTGCCGCACTCACCGAATCAATGATCGAGTCCATCTTGTTTGGACATAAAAAAGGTGCCTTCACCGGTGCCTATAACAGTGCGGTCGGCTTGTTCAAAGAAGCCGACGGCGGCACGATATTTCTCGACGAGATTACCGAGATGCCGCTGGAAAGCCAGTCGAAACTGCTTCGCGTGCTTCAGGAAGGCGAGATCCTTCCCGTCGGCTCCTCCCGCCACGAAAAAATTGACGTTCGCGTCATTTGCGCGGCCAACCGTGACTTTGCAGAAGAAGTCGCGGCAAGGCGGTTTCGTGAAGATCTTTATTGGCGTCTGAATGTCATGCCAATCGACCTTCTCCCGCTTGCTGACCGGCCCGCCGATATTGTCGCCATCGCTGCATTCATGATGATCGATCTGCAGAAGCGGAGCGATCGGTTCATTCCGCTGTCCCGTTGCTGTGTCGAGCGACTGAAAGCACATCATTGGCCGGGCAATGTGCGCGAGCTGTCCAATGTCCTGCAACGTGCACTGGTCATGTGTGACGGTGATCGAATCATGGCCGAGGACCTGGTCTTTTCGGCCCCCCGCTTGCCAACAAAGCCCAAGCAGGATGATGTGTCAGCCAGTCATTCCTCGCGATTCATTCGTGGGCGTGATCTCCACTCGATTTCCAAAAATGTGGAATATGAAGCAATCAACCAAACATTGGAAAAAACCAATGGCAATCGTCGTGACGCCGCAAAAGAGCTCGGCATTTCGGAACGTACTTTGCGTTACCGGATGGCCGATATGCGAACTTGCAGCCTGGAAAGGAACTAATAAATGTCTTCAGTCAATATGAACATTCTGATGGCGGCACGGAACGCCATCCTCAACCAGAACAACGCGCTGCAGGATATCGCCAAGAATGTCGGCGTGACCGGACTGGACCGGGTTCCTGCTGCCAAAAAGCCGCAGGGTTCGGAAAATTTCTCGGACCAACTCACCAGCGCGCTGCATGAAGTCAATAAACTTCAAGCAACCGCGGAAGAAGAAATGAACGCCTATCAGATGGGCGAGAGCAATGATGTCGCGGCTGTAATGCTTGCGAAACACAAAGCATCCCTGGGATTTGAATCAACGTTACAGGTCCGCAACAAATTATTGTCTGCCTACAAAGACATAATGAACATGCAGGTATAATAGATGGCCGAGCAATCACCTAATGGTCAGGTACTGACGCCCGCAAGCCCGAACGCAGCATTGCCGGCGACCGGTAGTTTTGCAGATGCAAGCGGCCTGTTAGGATCGCTGCGATCCTTTATCAAACAGCCCGCTATCACGCGAGCGATGCCACTTATCATATTGTCAGCGGTGGTATTGGCCGCAATCTCAGTGTGGCTCGTTTTGCGCGAGCCACCACAGCGGGACCTGTTTCGCGGTCTGCCGGACAATGACAAATCAGCGGTCATGCAGGCCTTGCAGGTCGCCAATATTGCGTATGAAGTTGACGATGACACCGGCACATTGACCGTTAGCAAAGACGACTATCACTCCGCCAAGATCGAATTGGCGGGCCAGGGCCTGCCGCGTTCCGCACCGAGCGGGGACACCATCATGTCCAGCATGCCTATGGGGGCCAGCAGAGCGGTTGAATCCGAAAAACTGCGTAATGCTCGTGAAATGGATCTGGCGCGATCGATCGAAGCGATCGATAGCGTCTTGTCTGCGCGGGTGCATTTGGCGGTTGAGCAACCGAGCATATTCTTGCGGGATCGAAATGAACCCTCCGCTTCGGTGATATTGCATCTCGCGAGTTCGGCGCGCCTTGACGAAAAAGAGACACAGGCGATCCTGAACCTTGTGGCCAGTTCGGTACCGGGACTTTCCGCATCCAACGTTTCCGTAATCGACCAGAATGGTCGGTTATTGTCGAGCAATAGTGATGGGCTCTCGCCTGGCAGTGATGCCCAGTTGAAAGTCAAAGCCGCGATCGAAGACCGGTATCGTCAGTCGCTGGCCAGCTTGCTGACACCACTGGTCGGTCCGGGAAATTTTGTTGCGGAAGTCACTGCTGACGTCAACTTTGATGAAAAACAGGCGACCAGCGAATCTTATCCGGTTGATGGCTCCGTCTTGCGTTCCGAACAGGGACAGAAATCCAATGAACCGGTCGGAAATACCGCGGGCGGTATTCCTGGTGCGCTAGCCAATCGTCCTCCCGAACCAGCAGAGTTTGCGGAGCAACCGGGGGGTGCTGAAGATCAAGCCGCCAATACCACCGAACCGATGAGAACCAGCGAGGAGTATCGCCGGAATTTTGAACTCGCCCGTGAAGTTGCCATCATCAATCAAGCCCCCGGTCAGGTGTCGCGTCTATCTGTTGCTGTGGCGATTGATGATCGGGCATTGAAAAACAAGAAATCTCCCAAGGAAATTCAGGACATTGAAAAGCTGATCAAGGGCACCGTCGGTTATAGTGTCGATAGAGGGGACCAGATCGCCGTAACCACGCGTCGATTTGAGGCCGTCGCTGACCAGCCACTTGCAGAAATCTGGTATGAAACGTCCTGGTTCAGCATGCTGATGCGGAATCTGTCTGCTCTTGTTGTCGCTCTGCTGATCATATTCGGCATCGGTCGTCCGGTTCTCAAACGCTGGCAATCATCCGAGAAAGCGTTGCGCTCCAATGCGGATCAAAAAATGCTTTTCGACGGTGCCGATCTGACGGACGGCGCCAACCCTGGTGCGACCGCGGACGGAGGAACGCTTAAAAACCAGACAGCAGGCGCACTCGGTCCACCAGTGACAATCGACATGATTACATCCGCCAAAAGTTATCAGGAACGTGCAGTTTTGACTCAGAACTTCGTCAAGCAGAATCCGGATCATGCGGCTCTGGTTGTGAAGGAATTACTTAAAGAATCGGACGAACTGGAAGAAGTAAATGGCTAACGCAGCGCAAAAAAATGACACCGATACCATCGAGGAAGGCGGACAATTGGAGCTGCTTACCGGTCGTCAGACCGCAGCCATATTGATGCTGCTGTTCAACGATGAGGAAGCCGCCCAGATACTGGAACGGCTCGAGCCTCATGAAGTTGAAGCTCTGGGCGAAGCGATGTTCAGCGTTGCCAATGTTGATGCAACACAAATTGACGGTTCTCTGGATCGCTTCCTCTTGCTGATCATGAATCAGACGATCTTGTCCTACAAGACGGACGAAAAAGTCAGTCGCGTATTTCGCCGGGCTTTGGGCACCTCCAGAGCCGAGACAATTATGAATCGTTTCGCGCCGAAAAGGCCCAGCAATATCGCGGAAATACTGAAATGGATTCCGGCAAAGGATATCGCAAATCTGATAATCAACGAACCGCCGCAGATTTCTGCCGTGCTCATGTCATTTTTAACACCGGAGGTTGCGGCCGAAACGATAGAATTACTGCCGTCAGAAATTCAGGCAGACCTGATGTACCGGGTAGCTACGCTTGGCCCTGTCAGCGGCAAGGCCCTGGCGCATCTTCACGCTCTTCTGGAAAATAATGTGCCTAATGATGAAGAGGTGCTGCCGCCGATGGAGGTTGGAGGGGTGCTGGATACCGCGACCATTATCAACAATCTCCCGAAAGAACGGGGACAGGCGCTGCTGAAAGAAATGATGAAGCGCGACAAGGTAACCGCGAAGAAGATCGAGGACGAGATGTTTGTCTTCGCAGATCTGATGAACTTGAGTAAAAAGGACATCGGTTCGGTGGTCAGAAAAATCGACGCCACTATTCTTGTTCCCGCCCTCCGGGGAGCGTCCAAGGAGCTCAAAGCCAAGATCTTTGGAGCCATGTCCAAACGGGCGGCCGAAACCATTCAGGACGATATGGAAGAAGCGCCTCCACAGCCGATGGACGCCGTCATCACCGCACAAAAAGCGATTATATCCGTTGCCAAAGTCATGCTCGACAATGGCGAGATAAACATGGCCGGCGTGGGGGCTGATTATGTCTGATCTCAATCCCGCTGAAGCTCTCAACCATGGTGAAGTGGTGCCATTATGGCGAACGGCTGCAGAACAGACCCAATTCTCTTCCTGGGCCAGTGGCCTGGATGCCGATGGCGATAATCGCAATGGCAGCAGTTTTACGAGTTTCGTTGACCGCAGTCCGCCTGAGAAGCCGGAGTCTCCCGTCGACCAGAATACGGATATATTCGATGTCGCCTATAAAAAGGGATGGGAAGACGGACAGGCCGCTTTGGCGGAGGAAACCGCTTCATTAAACCAGGATCGCGATGCATTGGCCGATGCGATCCAGCATTTGAATGACCTGTCATCGCCCGACAGTTTTGCGTTCATTTTATCGGCAGTGGAGTCCCTGTTCAAGCGTTGCTCCGAACTGGCGGTTCCCGACCCGGCCTTGTTGCAAGCCTGGGCAACGCAATTGGCCGAACTCGTGGATCAGGACCAAAAGGGAACCACTCTTGTGCTCCATCCCGATGATATTGACCTTATTGACAAAAATAAATGCAAATTGGCGCTGCGTGGTGATGAAACCATGCTGCGGGGCAATCTGAAACTCAGCCATTCCGGCGGCTGGATTGAAAAAGGTTCGGGCGTTGTACTGGATGAACTGCGAACGCTGATCGACGAATTCAGCGGCGCGGCATCGGTGGTCGATCATGACTGATATTCCAACCGCAACTGCCGAAACCATCGGTTCTCCGTCAACCGTTTGTGACGTGTTGGCACGGCTTGGTGATATTGGGAATGAACCACGCTATGTCGGCAAATTGTCGGCGCACGACAATGGTATGCTGGAGGTAACCGGTTTCGAATATCCAATCGGCTATTCGGGGCGGGTTTTCGCCACTGATGGCCGCGAGATAAGCGCCGAGGTTGTCGGCTTCAAGGGCGCCAAGACGCTGATGATTCCCATGGTGCAAGATGCGCCGTTGCGCAGCGGAAGCCGCGTGTTGCCCTATGCCAAATCCAATCAGGCTGCGGTCGGCGAAGCCCTTTTTGGGCGGGTCATCGGACCAATGGGGGAACCGATTGACGGCAAAGGCCCGATATTGACCACCGAGACCGTCCCATTGGCCGGACAGGAAGGCAATGTTCTTCGGCGCGCCAGCGTTTCCAGGCCGATCGACATCGGTATTCGCGGAATAAACGGATTGCTCACCATAGGGCAGGGGCAACGCATGGCGATTATCGCGGGATCGGGTGTCGGCAAGTCGATGTTGATCAACCAGATACTGGATGGTGTCGTGGCGGATGTCGTTGTCGTCGGCTTGATCGGCGAGCGTGGCCGCGAGGTGAATGATTTTGTCAGTCGGCGCCGCGGATTGAAGGGCTCCGTTCCCACCGTAACGGTCGCTGTCCCGGCTGATCATTCACCGTCCTCCCGTCTGAAAGCTGCCTATCGTGCGACGGCGATCGCCGAGCATTTCCGATCAAAGGGTCTGTCAGTGGTATTGGTGATAGATAGCCTCACTCGCGTCGCGCATGCGCAGCGTGAGATTGGTCTGGCCGCCGGTGAACCGCCGACTATGAAGGGTTATCCGCCATCTGCTCTCTCCTTGATTCCGCGATTGATCGAACGCGCCGGCAATGACAGTGACAGCGGAGGGTCAATAACCGCAATTTATACCGTATTGGCCGATGGCGATGATCTGGACGATCCCGTGGTTGATAGTGCCCGCGCCATCGCTGACGGTCACATCGTCTTGTCGAGACCGTTGGCAGAGCAGGGGATTTTCCCAGCGATTGATGTGGGTAAGTCAATCAGCCGTGTCGCGGTTGATATTATTGAACCCGAGCATCAGGAAGCCCAGCTTCATTTTAGACGCCTGTGGTCAATCTACGAGGAAAACCGGGACCTGGTTCTTATGGGCGCTTATCAAGCGGGCAACGATCCCAGCATTGATGAAGCTCTGGCGAGCTGGCCAATGCTTATTGAGTTTATCAAGCAGAAACCGCGAGAACTCGTAGATTTCCAAACCAGCGTTGCCCAGCTTTCGGGTCTGTTTTCATCATGAACCGGCGGATCAGGGGGCTGCAGCGAGTGTTGAAGGTTCGCAATACGCAAAAGCGCTTGAAGGAGCGCGCGCTGATGCAAGCGGGCAATCACTGCGCTTCCTTGGAAAATAATGCGCAGAAAATCAAGAATCTGCACGCTGAGACCCGCCAGAATGATGTGGCGGTAACGGCAGGTACCCTTGCCGCCAAGATGGAGTTGTCGGACCGCTTGCTGGAAGCTTCCTACGTGGTTGAGGAATCCGTTCAAGTTGCGCTGCAAAATTTTGCCACTGCAGAGCGGCAAAAGTTTGCCGCTCAGGCCATTCACGATGGCACCGAGAAATTGTTGAAATCGAAAATTTCAACGCTCAACAAACGCGATATTCGACAACAGGATCTATCAAGTAACATATTGTATAATATAGATAAATACAAAAAAAGGGAACGTCGTGATGATTGGTAAACTCATGTCTGAAACCGCGCATTCCATAATTGGCATGTTTTCTGCAAGACCTGTGGATATGGAAAATAATTCTGCAAATTCTGATTTTGACTCTCTTTTGCGATCTCCTCAGGGAGAGTCACAGTCCGGTGTCGATGGAACGGAAACCGACACCTTGGATATTGATGCTGTGCCGGCCCAATTTTGGGGCAGCACCGATGTTCTGCCTGCTACCAGTCAGGGTTTTGGCAACAGCATGTTCAACCAGATGCAATTTGCAGGAAATATTGAACAAGAATCGATTGCAACGGACACTGCAGATCTGGATGGTCCGGAAGGCAAAACATCGCTCCCATTCAAACAGGACGTGATGACCAGTCGGGACGGATTGATCCGATCGGCTGCATTTGCTGCGGATGGGGAGGGCTTCTGGGCTTCCGGAAAACTTGCCTCCGATATGGCCGCGACCTCGGGTGAGGCGGATATCGCCGACGGTCAGCTGGTCGATGACAAGCTTTTGAAACAGCAGGGCTTGCATCAACAAACGCGCAGTGAATCCGGCGAGCTCTCCGCGGCGGCGGCCAAAACATTAAAATTGAACCAATCGGGATTTGCCGCCGCCGATTTCAGTGATCCGGAAAGTCAGATCGAGGCCGGCAAGCAAGCGGCAGAACAGTCGCCGCTCCTGACGAAGGGCGAAGAACAAAAAACCGCACGGTCCGAACTGGGGCAGTTCGGTTTCCGTTCATCGCAGCGGGACAGTTCGCCAATCGCTTCAACTTCTCTGCAGACACCAACCAGTACAGACGGCGACTTCACTGAGGCGGTCAAACCTGACGCGCAGTCCGCGATCAAAAGCTTTGATACCGCGATGGAGCAATTGCCACTGGCCAGCTCTTCTG